>NZ_JBEYVP010000011.1:0-270636 GCF_040644035.1 Streptomyces sp. NPDC047042
CGCCGGACGGGCTGGTAGTCAGCCCCTCCGGCGTTTGAGGAGCGGGGGTTCGGGGGCAGCGCCCCCGAGACGGATGGGACGGGTAGGGGCGGCGGGGGCGAGAGAACCCACCGCCCACTCCACGCACCGCCCCAGCACCGTCACGAACTCCGGCGTCTGCCACGGGCCCCCGTCCACCCGCCCCGTGTCGTCCACGCCCAGATCCTGCATGTCGTACCGCCCCCGACAGTGCCCCAGAGTGAAGTAGCAGACCTCCCCGAGCCCGTGCCGCTTCAGATACAGCACCGGCCGGGGCAAGCCGTCGAGGGCCACCGCCTCGCCCTCCGCGAACCCCCTGCACACCCCCGTGTACTCGGCATGCAGCAACACCTCCAACTCGCCGTGCAGCTGGCACACATACAGCTCGTCAGTGACCGTGAACGACCCGATCCCCGCGACCAGCGGATGCTCCGGCCGCGTCACCAGCACCTCGTACGGCGCGATCGGCGGATGGGCGAGGAACTGACTGCCGAGCACCTCGGCGAGCTCCCCGAGGAGCCGTGGAGTCGAGAACACCCGCGACCCCTCACCCGTGGACGGCTCGGTCACCTCGATCACCGAGTTGGTGCCGTGCAGGGCGAGCCAGCGCCCGCCCCGCGCGACGAACCCGGCCAGGGAGGCCCGCTGTTCCGGGCCCGGCCGGACGTCGCAGGTGTAGGTGACCAGCAGGTCGGCCCGGTCCAGGGCGGCGACGCAGTCGTAGTCCTGGTACACGGAGGTGCGCACCCGGGGATGCTCACCGAGCAGCTCCAGCAGCCGTAGCCGCGCGTGGTCGAAGTCGTGCCAGCGTCCGCCGCACACGAGCACGGCGTCCAGGCGGCCTGCCGGGCCCGCCACGGCTCAGTACTGGACGCGGGTCAGGAGCCCGCCGTCCACCACGAGGTTGACCCCGACACAGAAGGAACCGGTCCGCCCGAGCAGGAACGCCACCGCCGACGCCACGTCCTCGGCGGTGCCGTAGCGGCCGATCGGCAGCTTGGCCAGCACCTCCTCGTACACCTCGGGACGGCTGGTGCGGATGGTCTCCCAGGCGCCGCCCGGGAAGTCGATCGGGCCGGGCGAGACGGTGTTGACGCGGATGCCCCTCGGCGCGAGGGAGTGCGCGAGGGCCGAGGCGTGCTGGACGACGGCCGCCTTGAGCGCGGAGTACGAGTTCGCGCCGGCCGGGCGCGCGGTGTCGGAGGCGTTGGTGGTACCGATGGCGACCACGGCGGCCCGGTCGGACGCCTCCAGGTGGGGAAGGGCCGCCTCGACGAGTCCCGCGAACGGGATCAGGTCGCCGCGCAGGCTGGCCTCCCAGGACTCGGGGCCCTTCACGTTGCCCGCCGACACATTGGACACCAGCAGGTCGAGGCCGCCGAGCTCACCGGCCGCCCGCTCCACGAAACCCGCGAGCGCGGCGGGGTCGGTGACGTCGACGGCCTCCGCGAAGACCGTCGCCCCCTCCGCCCGCAGTTCCGCGGCCGCCTTGGCGAGCCCTTCCTCGCCCCGGGCGCAGAGGGCCAGCGCACAGCCCTCGGCCGCCAGTGTCGCGGCGATCGCCCGGCCGATACCCCGGCTCGCGCCGGTCACCAGCGCCTTCGCGCCCGTCAGTCCCAGATCCATGGATGTCACTCCTTCGTGAGATGCGTCCTATACGAAAGGCCTCGGGGGCCCTAGTTGCCGGGAAGCTGCGAAAACGGCGCCCGGTCCACCCGCGGCTCCGGCGGCAGCTTCAGCACCCGCTCGCCGATCAGGTTGCGCTGGATCTGGTCGGTGCCTCCGGCCAGTCGGTAGCCGGGGGCGCCCAGCAGGTGCTGTGTCCAGGCGAAGGTGCCCGGTTCGCCGGTGTCGGCGCTGATCCGCGCCCCGAGCAGCTCGGCGGCGGTCTGTCCGGTGCGGGTGAGCAGGTCGGACGCCATCAGCTTGGTCAGCGACGCCTCGGGGCCAGGGCGGCCGCCGGCGGCGCTCGTCCTGGCGACCCGGTCGACGGTGGCGGCGCGCAGGGCGGCCCGTACGTACAGGTCGGCGAGGCGCTGGCGGACCAGCGGGTCCGATGTCCGGCCGAGGGAGCGGGCGAGGGCCAGTACGTCCGTGAAGGTGCCGCCCTTGCGGCGGTTGCCGCTGCCGGAGGCCGTGCGTTCGAAGGCGAGGGTGGTGGTGGCGACCTCCCAGCCCTGCCCCGGGCGCCCGATCCGAAGCCGGTCCGGGACGCGTACGCCGCTGAGGAAGACCTCGTTGAAGGAGGCGCCGCCGCTCATCTGCCGGATGGGGCGCACCTCCACTCCGGGGGCGTCCATCGGGACCAGGAAGGCGGTGAGGCCGGCCTGTTTGACGACGTCGGGGTCGGTACGGGCGAGCAGCAGGCCGTAGTCGGCGAACTGTGCGCCCGAGGTCCACACCTTCTGACCGTCGATCACCCACTCCTCCCCCTCCTGCTTCGCGCGGGTGCGCAGGGCCGCGAGGTCGGAGCCGGCGCCGGGTTCGCTGAACAGCTGGCAGGCCAGCAGGTCGGTGCGCAGGAACGCCCGGGCGTGGTCCCTGAGTTGCTCGTCCGTGCCGAACAGCGAGACGGCCATCGCGACCAGGCGCACGGTGACACTGATCAGTTCGGTGGACGGCGGCACCTCGAAGGCGGACTCCTCCTGGGCGAAGACGGCCGCATGCGCGGCGGTCAGGCCCGCGCCGCCCTTCTCCACGGGGAGGGTCAGGGCCTGGTAGCCCGCGTCGAAGCGGGCCCGGTGGTAGGCGCGGCAGCGCTCCAGCAGCAGGCGTTCCTCGTCCTCGGGCAGGTTGTGGAACACGGCGAGGTCGGCCTCGGCCGCGGCCTGCGGTCCTCGCGCCGGCTCGAGCACGGTGGCCAGCCACTGCCTGACCTGTGTGCGCCATGCGTCCGGATCGGGCTGGGACATGGCTCCTCCTCGGTCACTTACCAGACGACAGATTCAGTAACGGGGAGGAGTCTGCGTGCGCCCATTCCCGCTGGAACATGCGTGAGCATGCGGAAATGCCTCCATCCGGAACCAGAGTGTTCCGTACTTTCTTGATAAACGCTACAGTCTCCGCATCTCCTCTCCCCTTGAATCGGGAGAGGCCCGAGGAGCCGTCGGAGGAGCCATGTCGCTGCTGCCACTCGACCGTCGCGCCCAGGAGACACCCGACGACCCCGCCCTGGCGGACGACCTGGGTGTGCTGTCCTGGTCCGCCCTCGCCGACCAGGTGGCGCGGGCGGCGGCCCGGCTGCTGGAGTTCGCGCCCGGTCCTGACGACCGGGTCGCCGTCCTCGGCGACAACGCGATTCCGACGCTGGTGGCCCATCTGGCCGGCCTGCGCGCCGGGGTGGGAACCGTGGCCGCGTCCCGGAACCTCACGTCGGGCGAGCTCGTCGACCAGATCATCGACGCGGGAGTGACCGGGATCATCGCCGGTCCGGTCGGCGCCGGCGCGGCCCTCGACGCGGCCCGGGAACTGGGACTGCCGGTCGTGACGCACGGGACCCCGGAGGCCGGGCACGCCTTCGACTGGGACCTGTGGCTGGCCTCGGCGCATGGCGGGCACGCCCTCCCGACGGGCAGGCCCGCCCGGCCTCCGCTCGTCTACACCTCGGGAACCACCGGCCGGGCGCGCGGCACCGAGGTGCGCTGGGTCAGCGGCCCGGTCGCCGACAGCTCCGCCTATCTCGCCGCGATGTCCGCCCGGCCCGGATTCCCGCCGGGACCGCATCTGGTGTGCGGCCCCCTGCAGCACAACGCTCCCCTGACCTCACTGCGCCATCTGGCGGCCGGTCAGCCGGTGGTCGTGCTCGGCCGGTACGACGCGGAGACGTTCCTCAGCCGGGTACAGCGGTGGCGGGTGTCCTCGACGGTGATGGTGCCCACCCACTTCCAGCGGCTCCTCGCCCTCCCGGACGAGGTCCGCTCCCGCTACGACGTCTCCAGCCTGCGGCAGGTGTCCCACACCGGTTCCGCGTGTCCGCCCGACGTGAAGCGAGCCATGATCGACTGGTTCGGTCCGGTGCTGACGGAGTCGTACGGCGCCAGCGAAGCGGGCACCGTCGCCCGCATCAGCAGCGACGAGTGGCTCGCGCACCCGGGCTCGGTCGGGCGGGTCCACCCCCCGTTCGAGGTCCTGGTCACCGACGAGAACGGCGGCCGACTGCCGTGCGGGGAACGCGGATTGCTGGCGTTCCGGGCACCCGCCGACCAAGGCGTGCGCTACCACGCCGACCCGGACAAGACCAAGGCCGCCTATCTCTCCCCCGGCGTCTTCACGCTCGGCGACATCGGATACGTCGACGCGGACGGCTACATCTTCATCACCGACCGGGCCGCCGACGTCGTGGTCTCCGGTGGTGTGAACCTGTACCCGGCGGAGAGCGAGGCGGTCCTGCGGCAGCATCCGGCGGTCGTCGAGCTCGCGGTGATCGGCGTGCCCGACCCGGACTTCGGCGAGGCGCTGCGCGCGCTGGTCGTGGTCGCGGGTGACGAGCCGTCGGCCGACGAGCTGGACCGGTTCTGCCGCGAGCGCCTCGCCGCCTACAAGTGCCCGAAGTCGTACGAGTTCGTACCCGAACTCCTGCGCAACGCCATGGGCAAGCTCGACAAGCGCGCGATGCGCCGCCCCTACTGGAGCTCGGACCGGACCATCGCCGGCTGAGCCGCTCCCCCGCTACGCAAGGACCACCCATGACCGAACTCCTCCTCATCCGGCACGGCCTCCCCCTGGCCGGGGTGTTCGACCCGGGGCTGTCTCCCGAAGGCACCGCCCAGGCCGAACGCCTCGCCGCGTGGCTCGTCCACGAGGACCTCGATGCCCTGTACGTCAGCCCGTTCCGGCGGGCCCGCGAGACCGCGGCACCTCTGGAACGCCTCACCGGCATGACCGCGACCGTCCTCGACGACCTGCGCGAATGGGACACGGACGTCTCCCAGCCCTACACCCCGCCCGAGCAGATCGGCACGGGCGACCCCCGGGCGGCGGCGCTCGCCGAGGGACGCTTCGAGGACTTCGTGCCCGACCTCGACTGGGACGCCTTCCGCGGGCGGGCGGTGCGCGCGATGGACACCATCCTCGACGCCCACCCCGGCGGGCGGGTCGCCGCCGTGTGCCACGGCGGCATCATCAACACCTACCTGGCGACGGTGCTCGGCCTGCCGACGATGTTCTGGTTCCACCCCGGCTACACCTCGGTCAGCAGGGTGCGGCGCATGCCCGGCGGCCGGGTCGTCCCGCACTCGGTGAACGAGACCGCCCACATGATCGCCGAGCGCGCCGCCGACCCGGTCGCCTGAACCCGCCACCACCCCCAGGAGGTCCCGGCCATGCCCGGATCCGTCATCGTCGCCGGTACCAGGACGCCCGTCGGCAAGCTGATGGGAGCCCTGAGCACCCTGTCCGCTGTCGACCTCGGTGCCCATGCCATCGGCGCGGCCCTGGCCGCCGTACGCCTGGACCCGCAGGCCGTGCAGGCCGTCGTCATGGGTCATGTCGTGCAGGCCGGGGCAGGCCCCAACTCGGCCCGGCAGGCCGCGATCCGGGCCGGCATTCCGTTCTCCGTCCCCGCGAGCACCGTCAACAAGCTCTGTCTGTCCGGTCTGCACGCCATCGCCCTGGCCGACCTGATGATCGCCTCCGGCCGGCACGAAGTGGTCGTCGCCGGCGGCATGGAGTCCATGTCGGGCGCCCCGCACCTGCTGCGCGGCTCGCGCTCGGGCTGGAAGTACGGTTCGGCCGCCGTGGAGGACGCCCTCGACCGCGACGCCCTCGTCTGTGCCTTCGACGGCGTGTCCATGGGCGCGGCCACCGAGCGTTACCAGCAGCCGTTCGGCCTGACCCGGGAGGAACAGGACGAGTACAGCGCGCTGTCGCACCAACGGGCCGCGCACGCCCAGGAGTCGGGCGCGTTGGCCGGGGAGATCACCCCCGTCACCGTCGTCGGACGCCGGGGTGAGACGGTGGTCGCCGCCGACGAGGGCGTACGGCCGGGGAGCACGGCCGAGAGCCTGGGGCGTCTGAGGCCGGCCTTCTCCGGCGCGGGCACGATCACCGCCGGCAACTCCTCTCAGCTTTCCGACGGTGCCGCCGCCGTCGTCGTGATGAGCGCGGAGCGTGCCCGGCGGGAGGGCCTGACGCCGCTCGCCGAGATCGGCGCCTACGGCACCGTCGCGGGCCCCGACCCCTCCCTGCTCGTCCAGCCGGCCGGCGCCGTGCGCGACGCCCTGTCCCGGGACGGCCGGCTGAAGGCCGCCGACCTGGACCTGCTCGAGATCAACGAGGCGTTCGCCGGAGTGGCCCTGGCCTCCGTGCGGGAGCTGGACGTTCCCCTGGACAAGGTGAACGTCAACGGCGGAGCCATCGCGCTCGGGCATCCGGTCGGCATGACCGGAGCCAGACTGGTGCTGACTCTCGCGGCCGAGCTGCGGCGGCGCGGGGGCGGCACCGGGGCGGCGGCCCTGTGCGGGGGCGGCGGCCAGGGCGACGCGCTGTTGCTGCACGTACCGACGCAGGCCTGAACCCCGGAGCTGAAACGATCATGAACGACCAGTTGCCCCCGGCCCCGCAGACCCCGACGACCCTCACGGTGGCCTCCCGCACCCTCGCCGCGGACGGTGTCGTCTCCCTCGTCCTGCGCCGCCCCGACGGCGGTGCGCTGCCCGTCTGGACGCCGGGCGCCCACATCGACGTACTGCTGAACGGCGAGCACGCTGACGCCGACGGCGATGACGGCGGGCTGATCCGTCAGTACTCGCTGTGCGGGGATCCGGCCGACCGCGGGGCCTGGCAGATCGCCGTGCTGCGCGAGCCGCAGAGCCGCGGCGGCTCGGCGTACGTCCACGACCGGCTGCGCGAAGGCGCCGCCGTGCGGGTGCGCGGGCCCCGGAACAACTTCCCGCTGCGGCCCGCCGATCGCCAGCTGTTCATCGCGGGCGGCATCGGAATCACGCCCATCCTTCCCATGGTCGAGGCCGCCGAGGCCGCGGGCGCCGACTGGCGGCTGCTGTACGGCGGTCGTACCCGGACGTCCATGGCGTTCCTGGACCGCCTCGCCCCGTACGGGGACCGGGTGCTGGTCCGTCCCCAGGACGAGTACGGCCTGCTGGACCTCGCCGCCCACCTCGGCGTGCCGGAGGAGGGCACCCTGGTGCACGCCTGCGGTCCCGAGCCCTTGCTGCGGGCGGTGCGGGAGCGGTGCGTGGGCTGGCCCCCGGGCACGCTGGGCGTGGAACGGTTCGCACCGGTCCCGGCGGCCTCGGCCGGCGCCCCCGGCGAGGCGTTCGAGGTGGAACTCTCCCGTTCCGGGCTCACCCTCACCGTCCCGGCGGGCCGCTCGGTTCTCGAGACGGTGGAGGCGGCCGGGATCCCGGTCGACTTCTCGTGCCGGGAAGGCACCTGCGGCACCTGCGAGACCGACGTACTCGACGGCAAGCCCGACCACCGCGACTCGCTGCTGACCGAGGACGAGCGGGCCGCCGGCGACACCATGCTCATCTGCGTCTCCCGCTCGTGCGGACCGCGCCTGGTCCTCGATCTGTGACGGCGACCGTCTTCGGCGGTCCAGCTCAGCGGACCCGGTCGTAGACCAGGCACAACGTGCCGTGCTCGCCCGCCGTCTGGCTGACGAGTGTCCACCCGCCCTCGGGCAGGCCGTCGTCGAAGAGGCGTGGCCCGGCGCCGAGGAAGACCGGAAAGACCGTCAGCGCCAGCCGGTCGACCTTGTCCTCCGCCAGCAGTGACTTGATGACGCTCGCGCTGGCGAGCACGAGGATGTCGCCGCCCTCGGCGGCCTTGAGGTCCTCGACCACTTCGGCGGTCGGCTTGTCGACGATCGCCGTCCGCTCCCACGGGGCCTTGTCGAGGGTGGAGGAGAGGACCACCTTCTCGGTGTCGACGAGCCACTTGGCGAAGCCCTCGTCGCGCGGGTCGGCCCCCTCCATACCGATGACGGTGGGCCAGAAACCGAGGAACCCCTCGGCGTTGACCCGCCCGAGCAGGGCCGTCGTCGCCGGTTCCCAGAGGCTGGTCAGATGGTCGCGGGCGACGTCGGTCACGGCGTACGGCATCACCCAGCCCATGTCCATCGGGTCCGGCTTGGCGTAGTGGCCGTCGAGGGAGAGGGCGATGTTGGTGACGACTCGGCGTGCGGCGGTCTGCTCGGGCATGGCGTGCTCCTTCAGTCAGTGGTGCGAGTCGGGTCGGGGTTACCGGTGCTGCTGTCGGTGGTGTCCGTGGCGGCGGCGAGGGTCGCCGCGAGCTTGTCGAGGCTCTGGCCGAAGCCGATCTCGATGCCCGCGACGAAGTCCGGGGCGTCCACGGTGCTGTCGGTGATGCGCCAGTGGACGTCGAGGTCCGTGCCCGCTTTCCCGGGCCGAAGGCCCATGGCGACGTGGGCGGTGAAGGCGGGGCCGCCGTCGGGCAGCAACGGGGAGAGCCGGTAGGCGAGATGCTCACCGGGTCGTACGTCGACGACGACTCCCTCCGCCCGTCCGACGACCGGGCCGGAGTCGTCGGCGTCCTCGCCGTCGCGGTACTCCTGGACGATCCGCCCGCCGGGCCGCGCCTCGAAGACGAGTTCGGAGACGCGAAGGTCGTCGGGTGTCCACCAGCCCGCGAGCAGATCGGCTTCGGTCAGCCGGCGCCAGACCGTGCCGGGGCTTCCTTTGAGTGCCCGGTGGAAGCCGAACGTGCGGCCGTCCGCCCACCCAGGCTCCTGTGCGGCGAGCCGCTCCGCGTCGACGCTGCGCCCGTAGCGGTCGTACGTCGCGTACGGACCGTCGGCCTGGTCGGCGGTGTCGGCGAGCCGTCCGAGCGTGGCCGCCAGGTCCCGCAGAGCGGCGGACCGGAGTGCGTAGACACGGTGCTGGCCGGTGCGCCTGGAGGTCACGGCGCCGGCCCGTTCGAGGGTCTGCAGATGCTTGGTCGTCTGCGGCTGGCGTGCGTCGGAGAGCTGAGCGAGCACACCGACCGAGCGGGGCCGCTCGGCCAGCAGATTCACGAGCCGCCAGCGGGCCGGATCGGCCAGGGCGGCGAGGAGTGCGTCCATGACAAGCGAGTATTCTCCGTAACGAATATTCCTGTCAAGGAATATCTTCTTGTTTTCGAAGATCTCTCCGATTAGCGTTTCCCCCGTGGAGCAGCACCAGCAATCTGATGACATAAGGCACTTCGACCACTGCCCCTGGCTGTTCGCCGAGGGTGCGACGGAGGAGCAGCGCACCGCCCAGCGGGAGCGGCAGCGGAGGGTCGGCGGGGACAGTGAGATCGGCGAGAGGTGTTACGTCGCCGAGTCCGCCGCGGTGTTCCCGGACCGTCTGCGGCTCGGCGGCAACTCGTACATCGCCGCCCATGCCTATGTCACCGGGGAGTTGACCACCGGGACGGACTGCACGCTGAACCCGTTCGCCACCGTGCGCGGCACCGTCACCCTGGGGAACGGCGTCCGGGTCGGCGCCCATACGTCCCTGCTCGGCTTCAACCACTCCATGGAGCCCGACCGTCCGGTGTTCCAGCAGCCGCTGACCAGCAAGGGGATCACCCTCGGCGACGACGTGTGGATCGGCTCGAACGTGGTCGTGGTGGACGGCGTGACCATCGGTGACCATTGTGTGATCGGCGCCGGCGCGGTGGTGACCAAGGACCTTCCGGCCTGGACGGTGGCCGCCGGCAACCCGGCCCGCCCCCTGCGCGACCGCCGGGGCGGAGCGCCCGCCGTCGCGGTCCGCGGCGCGGACCCTCTGACGAGGTTCGCCGACACCGCCCGCGCCCAGGCCGCCGATGTCATCGCCCGGTGCTGGGACGGCGATCGGTACGTCGACCGCCCCGGTGCGCCGGCGACGCTACGCGCCCACTGCGACGCCCTGGAGATCGCCGATCTGCTGCTGGGATCGGTACCCGGGCAGTTGACGGCCGAGGAGCACGGCAAGCGGCTGTGTGCCGCCCAGGACCCGGAGACGGGCCTGGCTCCGGAGTTCGACGGGCCCGTGCCGACGCCCGACGCCGACGGCTTCATCGGCGAAGGACCCGCGCTCTATCACGTCCTGTCCCTCGGCTACGCCCTCGATCTGCTGGGCATCCACTTCCCTCAACCGGTGCGCGGAGTACGGGAGATGACGGCCGCTCAGCTGGTCGAGCGGCTGGAGGGGCTGCCCTGGCGGGAGGAGGCCTGGGGCGCCGGAGCATGGATCGACGCCTGGGCGACGGCGGCGCGCTGGAACCTGCGCCATCCGGCGGGCGACGGTGGCGAGGCCGGCACGCTGGAGGCGCTGTTCGGCTGGCTGCTGACCCGGGCCGACCCGTGGACGGGAATGTGGGGCAGCCCCTCGCCGGAGGCCGGACGCCTGCAGGTGGTCAACGGCTACTACCGGCTGACCCGTGGGAGTTTCGCCCAGTTCGGCGTGCCGGTGCCGCACCCCGAGCGGGTCGTGGACGCCGTCCTGGACCACGCCCGGGACCCCCGGTACTTCGGGCCGGGACGGGAGAACGCCTGCAACGTGCTGGACGTCGTCCATCCGCTGTGGCTCTGCGGCCGACAGCTCGGCGGCCTCGGCAAGGACGGCGGTTACCGTTCCGCCGAGATCCGCGCGTGGGCCGAGCGGCAGCTCGCCGCCGCCCTCCCCCGCTGGCACGACGGCAAGGGCTTCGGGTTCGGCCCCGGCACCAGCGGCCCGGGCCCCGAACCCGGCCTGCAGGGCACCGAGATGTGGCTCGCCATCATCTGGTACCTCGCCGACCTCCTGGGCCGCGCCGACGCGCTCGGCTACCGGCCACGCGGCGTCCACCGCCCCGAGCCCGCCCTGAGCCTGGGGGCGGGCATGCGGGCCGGATCGTAGCCGGGCGCCGTCCGGGCGCACGGCCTGAAAGCGAAGAGCGGGCCGTGTTCCGGTGTCCACCGGAACACGGCCCGCTCTGGCACTCGGGACCGGCTACCAGCCCTCGCGGCCGGCCCACCGCGTCACCGGTCAGGTCCTCCGAGCGGAAGGACGGGGGCCTCGAGGACCTCGTCGCGGTCGCACACGAGGGTGTCTTCGCTCACCCGCAGCCGGGCCACCTGGATCGAGCTGCGGCGGTCGTTGTCGCCGCCGGGGCCGTCACCGGATCGCCCGGGGTGGGTGAAGTAGAAGACGAACGCGCCGAGTTCGCTGGTGACGACGTCGGCGTGGTAGCCGTAGCCGCTGTCGTCCGGGCCCTGTCCGGGACGGTCGAGGACGAGTCCTCGCGGTTCCCAGGTCTCCAGGTCCCGTGAGTGCAGGACCCGCAGGCCGTGCCACTCGTCGATCAGCATCCAGTAACCGCCGTCGAGCTCGAAGACGTTGGGGCCTTCGTGCGGCGAGCACTCGACCGCGGGCCCCCGCACGGTCCACCGCGCCAGGTCGTCGCTGTCCGCCGCGTAGGTGTGCGAGTGATCGGCCTCGTCCTTGTACCACATGCGGTAACCGCCCGTGGGGAGCCGCAGGACACAGGCGTCGATCACCTTGTCGGACGACAGCGACAGAGTGGAGCGGTAGGTCCACGTGAAGAGGTCGTCGCTCGTGTAGTGCCGGATCACCCGTGCGTGACCCGCCCACTGGGTCGGAATGCCCCGGATCACACTGACGTACATGTGGTACTCGGTACCGTCGTCGATGATCTCGGGGGCCCAGTAGGTGTGCCGCCCGGGCTCGATGTCCAGCCCCTCGGCAATTCCCCGATACAGCCAGGTCGCCCCGCCGTCCGAGGAGGACGCTATGCCGAGGTCGGTGCCGTGCACCCAGCTCACGTCGTTCATCGGCGGGGCGTCGGCGCGACGGCTCGTGTAGAACATCCACCATTCGCCGGCGTGCCGGTTCCAGATCACGGTGGGGTCGGTCGCCCCGTCGTGAACGGGGTCGCGGAACAGGGGGCGGGCAACGGCTGTCATCGATTCCTCAGTCCTGTCGGGGCGTCAGACGGATCATGTTCCAGGACATCGGCTCGAGCCGGGCGTGCAGGGCGCCCTCGGTGACGGTCGTGCCGGTGGCGGTGTGCGGGGTGACCCGGTCGGGCCGCTCGGCGGTGTTGGTGGCCTCCGGGTCGCTGTCGGCCAGGACCAGGTGCTCGGCCAGGGAGTGCGCGCCGGCGCCGCTCAGGTCGATCTCCAGCGGCAGGGCGTCCGTCTGGCTGCGGTTGACGGCGAAGACGGTGATCGCGCCCGTCTCGTCGTCGGTCACCGCGGTGGCGTGCAGCAGCGGTACCTCGCCGAAGCGGGCGGTGGTGTACGTCGGGCTGTCCACCTCGACGCGCAGTACCCGGCCGCGTCCGTACGTCGACGCCTGGGCGAAGGGGTAGAACGTGGTCTGCCGCCACGCGGCGCCGCCCGGCTCGGTCATGATCGGGGCGATGACGTTGACGAGCTGCGCGAGGGATGCCGAGGTGACCCGGTCGGCGTGCCGCAGCAGGGCGATGAGCAGCGAGCCGAAGACGACGGCGTCGGTGACGGTGTAGACGTCCTCCAGCAGACGCGGCGCCTGCTGCCACTCCTCGACCGCGTGCGGGTTGGGCCGCTTCTGGTACCAGACGTTCCACTCGTCGAAGGAGAGGTTGATGCGCTTGTCCGCCTTGAGGCGGGCGCGGACGTGGTCGCAGGTGGCGACGACCGACTCGATGAAGTGCTCCATGTCCACGGCGGAGGCCAGGAAGGAGTCGCGGTCGCCGTCGATCTCCTCGTAGTAGGCGTGCAGGGAGACGTAGTCGACGAGGTCGTAGGCGGCCTCCAGGACGGTCGCCTCCCAGGACGCGAACGTCGGCATGGCGGAGCTGGAGCTGCCGCAGGCGACCAGCTCGAGGTCCGGGTCGACCTGGCGCATGGCGCGGGCGGTCTCGGCGGCGAGCCGGCCGTACTCCTCGGGGGTCTTGTGCCCGGTCTGCCAGGGGCCGTCCATCTCGTTGCCCAGGCACCACATGCGGATGCCGTACGGCTCCTTGTCACCGTTCGCCGCGCGGCGGTCCGACAGCTCGGTGCCGCCGGGGTGGTTGGCGTACTCCAGCAGCCGTACGGCGTCCTCGACGCCCCGGGTGCCGAGGTTGACGGCCATCATGGGCTCCATGCCGGTCTTCCCGCAGAAGTCCATGAACTCGCCGAGGCCGAACTCGTTGGTCTCGGTGGACTTCCAGGCCAGGTCCAGCCGGGCCGGCCGCTCCTCGCGCGGGCCCACGCTGTCCTCCCAGCGGTAGCCGGAGACGAAGTTGCCGCCGGGGTAGCGCACGGTCGAGACACCGAGCTCCCGGACCAGCGCCAGTACGTCCTGGCGCAGGCCGTCCGCGTCGGCGGTGGGGTGGCCGGGCTCGTAGATGCCGGTGTAGACGCAGCGGCCCATGTGCTCGACGAACGATCCGTACACACGGGGGTTGACGCTGCCGACGGCGAAGGCCGGGTCGAGGGTGAAGCGGGCGGCTGGGGTGGCGGCGGGCTCGGACATGACTGCCTTTCAGGTGTAACAGACGTAAGGAGATGTAGGGAGGTCAGAGCGCCAGTGCGCAGACCACCGAAGGGGCGGAGACCGGTGGGTGGGGCTGGTCGAGGGTTCCGTCGGGCAGGATCCGCAGGGTGGCGAGTGTGCCGCTGTGCTGGTTGGCGACCAGCAGGTGACCGTCCACCAGGGTGAGACCGCGGGGCCAGGTACCGCCGGCGGGGGTCTCGCCGAGCGGTTCCAGGGTGGTGCCGGCCAGACGGAACGCGGCGACGGTGTCCGCGCCCCGGTTGGTCACCCACACGAAGCGTCCGCAGGGCGACGTGACGATCCCGCCGGGCTGGTTGTGGACGTCCTTCGCCGTGGTGGCGGGGACGGAGGAGAGGGTTTTCAGGGTGCCGTCGGTCGCGTCGTAGCGATGGCAGGTGACGGTCGAGGACAGTTCGTCGGCGCTGAACACCAGGTCGCCGCCGGGGGCGAAGGCGAGATGCCGGGGACCCGAACCCGCCCACAGGCGGTTGACCGCCAGCTGCTCCAGGCGTCCGGTGCCGGTGTCGAGCCGGTAGGTGAACACGGAGTCCGCCCCCAGGTCGGTGGCCAGCACGAAACGGGCCGCCGGGTCGACGAGCACCTGATGGGCGTGGCTGCCCTCCTGGCGCCCGACGACCGGTCCTGAGCCCTGGTGGACGACGAGGTCGGTCGGCTCCAGCAGGCGTCCGTCCGCGCCGAGCCGGTGCACCGCGACCGTGCCCGGCGCGGTGTCGCTGCCGTAGTTCGCGGTCAGCAGCCACTCGCCGCCCGGGTGGACGGCGAGGTGGCACGGGTTCGCCCCGCCGCTGCTCATCGACTCGCCCAGCGGGGACAGGGTGCCGTCGTCGGCGCGGGCGACGGCGCTGACGGTTCCCGTCTCGGTCTCGTTGGTGCTGTAGACGACGCCGAGCGACGGGTGCGCCGCCAGGAACGAGGCCCCGCTCACCGGCAGCGGTTCCACCCCGTCGTACGAGAGGTGTCCGGTGGTGGGGTCGAGCCGCAGGGCGGCGAGGCCGGGGCCGTCGCCGCCGGTGTCGGGGGTGTGGGAGCCGGTGAGGACGGAGATCGCGCCGGTGAGAGAGCTTGTGCGCATGGGGGGTCCTGGGTCCTGGGAGAGTCGTCGGGCGGGGCGGGGTGGAGGGGGCTTCAGCGGACGATGTCGTCGTGGTGGTCCAGCAGTCCCAGTTCGGAGCGCCGGGGCAGGCCCTCCCAGTCACCGGCGGTGCTCACCGCGAAGGCACCGAGCAGGGCGGCCGTCCTCAGCCGCCGCTCCGGGGGCTCCCCCGCGAGCAGTTCGGCGAGGTAGCCGGCGGCGAACGCGTCTCCCGCGCCCACCGAGTCGTGCACCCGGACCGGTACGACGGGCTGCCGGTAGGGCTGTCCGTCGAGCAGGGCGTACGCCCCGTCGGCGCCGAGCTTGATCACGGCACCGCCCGGTCCCAAAGCGCAGATGCCCTTGGCGAGTTCCTCCGGTCCGTCGATGCCGGGCACCATGAGCGCGGCCTCGTGCGGTCCGGCGAAGACCAGGTCGCTTCTGCGCAGCAGGGGCAGCAGGATCGCCCGGGCCTCGGCCTCGCTCCACAGCAGCGAGCGGAAGTTGATGTCCAGCGAGATGGTGACCCCGGCGTCGGCGGCGATGTCCACGGCCCGGGTCACGGCCGCGGCGGGCCCTTCCCCGAGCGCCGGGGTGATGCCGGTGATGTGCAGGACCGCGGCTCCGGCGACGACGTCCTCGGGGATGTCGTCGGCGGTCAGCCGGGCGCCGGCCGTGTTGGTGCGGTAGTAGCGCGTACGGCTGTGGGTGGAGGTGCGGCGCTCCTTCAGCAGCACGGAGGTGGGGGCGGGCTCGCGGGTGGCGACCGTGGTGACCCCTTCGGCGCGGAGTTCGCGCAGGACGAGTTCGCCGAGTTCGTCGTCGCCCACCCGGCCGATCCAGGTGGCGGCGCCGCCGAGCCGGCTGACGCCGATCGCGACGTTCGCCTCCGCGCCGGCGATCCCCAGGCGCAGTGCCGTGCCGAGCGAGAAGGGGCCGGGGTCCTGGGCCGCCATGACGGCGAGCACATCGCCGAAGGTGACGAGGTAGGGCTCGTCGGGCGGGGGTGCGGAGGTGCTCACGCGGTCGCCTCCCCGGGCCGTGCGGTGGTCCCCACCGCGTCCAGCAGGGTGCGCGCCCTGGTGACAAGGGACTCCAGGGCCTGGGGGGTCGGGTTCTGATCGGCGCCGCGCAGCAGCGGGGAGCCGATGCCGACCGCGCGGGCGCCGGCGTCCAGGTAGTCCCGTGCCTCGTCGATGCCGACGCCGCCGACCGCGACGACGGGGATGTCCGGCAGTGGCGCGCGCAGTTGGCGCAGGTGGGCGGGGCCGCCCGTGCTCGCGGGGAACAGCTTGACGGCGGCGGCGCCGGCCCGCCACGCCTGGGACACCTCGGTCGGTGTCCAGGCGCCCGGGTAGCAGGCCACGCCCCGGTCCGCCGCGTACCGGACGACGGCGGTGTCCACGACGGGGGCCACCAGGAACTGCGCTCCCGCCGCCAGGGCGTCCCTGGCCTCGTCTTCGGTGACCACGGTGCCGGCGCCGACCGCGACGTCCGGGCCGAGTTCCGCCCTGATGGCGGCCAGCGCGTCGAGCGCTCCGGCGGTGGTGAGGGTGACCTCGAGACAGGTGACACCGGCCGAGGCGAGGGCCCGGGCCACGGCGGGCAGGCCGGAGGCGTCGGCCGACCTGAGGATGGCCATGACCCGAGTCCGGTCGAGTTGCGGGGTGAGAGCGGGACGCTCCGTCATGACCCCACCGCCGCAGGGGACATGGCGGTTGCCTGGGTGTCCGTCATGCGAAGTTCCTTTGCTGCGAGGTGCGTTGGTGAAGGGGATTACTTGAGTCCGGAGGTGGCGACGCCGGCGACGAAGCCCCGCTGCATGATCAGGAACAGCGCCAGCACCGGGACGACGTACATCACCGCGCCCGCGGCGACCAGGTTCCCCAGCGGTGAGCCGTGCTCGTTGACGTATCCGGTGGCGAGCTTGACCGCGAGCGTGGTGTGGTTGTCGTCGAGCAGCAGGGCGGGCGCGATGTAGTCGCCCCAGGTCCAGCTGAAGGACAGGATCAGGCTGGTGGCGATGACCGGCCAGGACTGCGGCAGGAAGATCCGCCAGAAGATACGGATCTGTCCGCAGCCGTCGACGATCGCGGCCTCCTCCAGTTCCTTGGGCATGTTCGAGAAGAACTGCCGGAAGAGGAAGATCAGGTACGGCGCTCCGCACAGGCCCCACAGCACCCACGGCACATAGGTGTTGGTGAGGTGCATCTTGGCGAACAGCAGATAGGTGGGGATGAGGGTGAGGACCTGCGGCAGCATCATCGTCGACAGCAGGACGTTGAAGACGGCCCGCTTGCCGGGTGCGTTGAGACGGGCGAAGCCGTAGCCCGCCCAGGCCGAGGCAAGGGTGACCAGGACCGCGTAGAGGGTGGCGATCGTCAGGGAGTTGCGGGCGTAGCCGAGGTAGTCGATCTGGGTCAGCGCGTCCCGGAAGTTGTTCAGGCTGAGGTGGTGCGGCCACCAGTGGATGGGCAGCACGCGCAGCTCGGAGGGCGCCTTCAGGGCGGTGTCCAGCAACCAGGCGAACGGGCCGAGGAACAGGACCAGGGCGCCGACCAGCAGCATGTAGACGGCACTTCTGCGGGGGAACACCATCACTTGCCTCCGAGCGTGCGGGGCCGGGACGGCTTGGCCGGCTCCGGGTCGACGGCGTAGAAGACCGCGCCCTTGCTGAGTTTGAAGATGAGGAAGGTCACCGCGACGATGATCAGGAACAGCACCCAGAGCATCGCGGACGCGTAGCCGTAACGGCCGTTGGCGAAGTACTGGGCGAACACGTGGATCATGAACAGGTAGTTGCCCTCGGGTACCGCGGTGACGCCCTTGGGGGTGGGGTCCAGCGAGATCAGCAGCGGCAGGAAGCTCTGCACGGCGGCGATGATGCCGGTGATGACCTGGAAGAACAGCACCGGGGAGAGCAGCGGCAGGGTGATCCGGGTGAAGGACTGCCAGGCGTTCGCGCCGTCCATGCGGGCGGCCTCGTGCATCTCCTTGGGGATGTCCTGGAGCCCCGCAAGCGAGATGATCATGACGTTGCCGGCGCCCCACAGGGTCAGGCTGATCAGGACCCAGCGGGCGTAGGGGTCCGTCAGCCAGCTCACACCGTCGATGTGCAGGGCGTCCAGCGCGCCGTTGGCCGCGCCCGAGTCCCGGTCGAAGATCAGCTTGAAGGTGAGGGCGGCTCCGACCGGCGGCATGACCGCGGGCAGATAGAGCAGGGTGCGGAACAGGCCGCGGGCCCGGATGGGCTGGTTGACCAGTACCGCCAGCAGCAGGCCCGCCGCGATGGTGAGCGGCACGGTGATCGCCGTGAAGACGCCGGTGCGGGCCAGGGAGGACATCGTCTCCGGGTCGGAGAAGACCTCCCGGTAGTTGTCCAGGCCCACAAAACGGGAGTTGTTCGACAGCCCGTCGGAGTTGGTCAGGCTGAGCCAGAACGCGTAACCGAGCGGGAAGGCCGTCAGGGCCAGGAAGCCGAGGATCCAGGGGCCGGCGAACACGTAGAAGGCGAAGGCGCGGCGGGTGGTCAGCGAGCGGGACCGGCGACCGGTGTCCGCGGCGGGGCGGGGCCCGGGCCGGGCGGCCGTCTCCCCGGAGGGGGACGGCGCGCCCGGCGCGGTGATCTGTTCGGCTATCACCCCACGAGCTCCTTGCCCTGGGCGAGCAGCTCGTTCATCTGCGAGTTGAGGGTGTCGGCGACCTTGCCCGCGGGGGTGCCGGACTTCACGGCACCCGGCAGGACCTTGGTCAGCACGCCCTCCAGGGCGGCCTGCTGGGCGTACGGGGTGAAGCTGATGACCGAGAAGTGCGACAGTTCCTGCTGCTGCACCTGGAACGCCTGCTTCTGGAAGTCGTTGGTCTGCGGCATCTTCGAGTTCAGGGACGTCAGCGAGGGGATGCCCCAGCCGCTGGCGGCGCGGTCCTGGGCGGGCTGGCCGCCGAAGTACCACTCGAAGAACTTCCAGGCCGCGTCCTTGTTCTTGGCGTCCCTCGGGATCCAGAAGCCGGTGGCACCGAAGCAGGAACTGACGCGGTGGTCGCCGAGCTGCGGCGCGGGCGCGAAGCGGGAGACGCCGGCGAGCTTGGGGTCGGCGCCTATCAGTCCGCCGAACCAGTAGCCGTTGCAGCTCATCGCCATCCGGTTGGCCTGGAAGGTGGGGCCGTCCCAGCCGTCCGGGTTGGGGTTGACGACGCTGGGGCCGATGTCGGCCTTGGCGTAGTCCAGGTACCACTGCAGTGCCTTCTGCGCCTCGGGGGAGGTGAAGTCCACCGTGGCCAGGTCCTCGGCGAACACGCTGCCGCCCGCGGAGGCGGTCATGCCCATGAGCTGCGGGAAGACGCCCATGCCGGTGGCGTTCAGGCCGTACACATTGACCTTGCCGAAGCGGCGCTTGACCAGCTTCTTGCCGAGGTCGAGCCATTCGTCGTAGGAGATCGGTTCGGTGGCGCTGGGCGCGTCGAGCTTGGCGGCCTCGAACATGTCGGTGCGGTACCAGAACATGGAGTCCTGGGAGTAGTCCTTGGCCAGGCCGTAGCGCGGTCCGACACCCTGCTTCTTGCCGTCGTAGCGCCACACGTCGTTGACCGGAGCGAGGTCGGAGTCCTTCAGCACCGAGCTCTTGGCGATGTACGGGTCCAGGTCCGTCATCAGGCCGCGGGCGGCGAAGTACGGGGTCTCGGTGGCGCCCAAGCCGCGGACCACGTCCGGCGCGTTCTTGGCGGCCAGCATGGCGTTCAGCTTGGTGGGGTCCGAGAGGATGAGGTTGATGTTCATCCCGAGCGCCTCTTCGGCGGCCTTGAGGGTCTTCTTGTCCCACTCGTTCGCGACCGACATCAACGTGAGGGTCGTCTTGCCGCCCCCGGATCCGCTCGTGCTGCTGCCGGCCGAGCCGGCACAGGCGGACAGACCGGTCGCGGCGAGCGCGGTGGTGGCGGAGAGGGCGAGGAAGCGCCGTCTGTCGAGGGATGTCGTCGTTGACATAGGCATGCTGATGGGCCTTTCGTGGCGGAACGTACGCGGTTGCGGAACGTACGGCGGCTGCGGGGACACACGAGGGGGACATGACGGCAGGAGGGGCTGCCGCGGGGAGCGAACTGTGTGGAACACGACGGCCGGTGGAACACCGGCTCGCTCGCAGTGGTGCGAGATGTTCCGGACCGGGCGCATCCGTCTGCGTGGACGAGTGCGTGCACGGGTGGCAGCGGACCGCGAGTGCGACGGTGGTCGCGTACACGGTGAGCCCGGGGAGACTCCTCGACCTCAGTTGACGCGAAGTCAACTGTGGCCGACATCCAGCTGTATCGATATGACCGATTCCAGAGCTTCCGGCAAGACTTGTCGCTTATTCCCGTCCGAGGAAACCGGTTGACTGGAACTTTCGCGAACGTTAAGTTGCGTTTCCAGAAAGTGTCAAGAGGCCAGAACACGTCACTCCGAGTCCCGCACAGCGGACCGGGGCGACGCCCACCGAGAGGGGGAGCACGTGCCGGAACAGCCCGTCCGGGCCAAGCTCGTGGATGTGGCACACGCGGCCGGGGTCTCCAAGGCCACCGTGTCCAAGGTGCTCAACGGCCGACAGGACCTGTCCGTACGGCCGGAGACGCGCCGGCGTGTCCACGAGGCCGCGGAGGCCCTCGGCTACCGGCCGCACTCCGGCGCCCGGGCCCTGGCCGGCGCCAGCACCCACGCGCTGGCCCTGCTGGTCCCCGCCCTCGCCAACCCCACATACGTCACCATCGCCCGCGGCGCCTACCAGCGGGCCCGCGAGCTGGGCTACCTCTCCCTGCTCGCCGAGGACTTCGACGGGCAGGAGGCCGACGAGTCCTTCCACGACCTGGTGCAGGAGGGCAGGGTCGACGGACTGCTCATCGCCTCGGCCCGTCCCGGCCACCCCCTGCTGGACGCGCTGAGCCGCAGCGCGGTCCCCCATGTCTTCCTCAACCGCTCCGTCGAGGGCTCGGGGCGCAACGTCACCATGGACGTGGCCCGCTCCAGCGTGATGGCGCTCGACCACCTGCACGGCCTCGGTCACCGCGTGGTCGGCCATATCGCGGGTCCGCACGGGATAACCCCCAGTGAGGTCCGCAAGGAGGCGTTCCTGAGGCACGCCGGCGTACTGGGCCTGGAGGCGGCTCCGGTCGCGTCCGGGGACTTCACCGAGGACGGCGGCGGATCCGCGGCGCGGGAACTGCTGCGCCCCGCCGACGGACGGGGACCGGTCACCGCCCTCTACACCAGCTCGCTCGCACAGGCGATCGGGGCGATGGCCGCGATCAGGGAACTCGGCCTCAGGATCCCGCAGGACATCTCCGTGGTCGGCAACGACGACCTGCCCGTGGCCGGTCACCTCCACCCTCCGCTCACCACGGTGGCGATGCCGCTGTACGAGCTGGGCACCGCCGCGGTGGACGCCCTGGTGGGCGGCATCGAGGGCAGGCCGGTCGGCGATGTCGTCGTGCCGACCGAGCCGGGGCTGGTGCTGCGCGCCTCCACGGCCCGGCCGGCGGGAGCGGAAGCCGGAACAGGAGCGGAAACTCGAACAGGAGCAGGGACAGGGACAGGGACAGGAGGAACCCCATGACCGTCGCCGCCGCACCGGCGCGTTTCACCGGCCGTACGGCACTGCTCACCGCCGCCGCCTCCGGCATCGGGGCGGCCACCGCCCACCGACTGGCGGCGGAGGGCGCGTCCGTCCTGGTCACCGACGTGGACGCCGACGGTGCCCGGCGCGTGGCCGAGGAGATCCGCGCGGCGGGCGGGGCGGCACGGGACCGGCCCCTCGACGCCACCTCGCCGGACCAGTGGACCGAGGCCGTCGCCGAGGCCGAGTCCTGGACCGGGCACCTGGACGTGCTGCACCTCAACGCCGGCCGCAACCTGCACGGCCCGGCGCATGAACTGGACGACACCTCCTGGCACGACCAGCTGCGGCTCTCCCTCGACTCGGTGTTCTACGGCGTCCGGGCCGCCGTGCCCCTGCTGAGAACGGCCAGGGGCGCGGTGGTGATCACCTCGTCCGTGCACGCCGCGATCGGCTTCCGGGGCTACCCCGCGTACGCGGCGGCCAAGGGCGGGATCGACGCCCTCGTACGCCAGCTGGCCGTCGAGTACGGGGGCCAGATCAGGTTCAACGCCGTCCTGCCCGGAGCCGTGGTCACCGCCCTGTGGGCCGGAGTGCCCCAGGACTACAGGGCACAGACCGTCACCCGCACCCCCGTCGGACGGCTCGGTGTCCCCGAGGACATCGCCGCCGCCGTGGCCTTCCTCGCATCCGAGGACGCCGCCTTCGTCACGGGCCAGAACCTGCTCGTGGACGGTGGCCGCAGCATCAGCTCCCAGGAGTAGGCCACCGGTCCCCACCCGTCGCGAACAGGGCGGCCACCCCGCCCGCTTCCCCGAGGACCGACGCCCGACGACCCGACCGCCGCACCCCGCCGTCGCCCGTCCCCCTGGCAGCCCTCCCCCGCCGCAACACCACTCCGCACCCCCGAGCGGGCAGTTCCCCCTGCCCGCCGCCCCACCACCGGGCTCACCGCCCCTCCCCCGGCCCGCACCAGGCCGCACACCGCACAGGACCCGGAGGTCCATTCCCATGAAGATCACTGGATACGAACTCTTCCTCGTCGAACCCCGCTGGCTCTTCCTGCGCGTCGACACCGACGAGGGCATCTCCGGCTGGGGCGAGCCCATCGTCGAGGGCAAGGCCCACACCGTCGCCCGCTGCGTCGAGGAGATGTTCGACTACCTTGTCGGGCAGGACCCGGCCCGGATCGAGGAGCACTGGCAGTACCTCGCCAAGAGCGGCTTCTACCGTGGCGGCGTGGTCCTCAACAGCGCCCTGGCCGGCATCGACCAGGCGCTGTGGGACATCGCGGGCAAGACCCACGGGGTCCCCGTCCACCAGCTCCTCGGCGGCCATGTGCGCGACCGGGTGCGCGTCTACGGCTGGGTCGGCGGTGAAACGCCCGAGGAGCTGGCCGAATCGGCCGCCGCGCAGGTCGCCAAGGGCATGACCGCGGTCAAGCTCAACCCCTGCGGCCAGCTGGAACCGCTCGCCACGCCCGCCGCGATCAACGCCATCGTGGACGGAGTGGCCGCGGTCCGCGAGGCCATCGGTCCGGAGCGCGATCTGGCGCTGGACTTCCACGGCCGGTTCAGCGGGGCGATGTCCCGCCGCGTCCTGCCGCTCCTCGAGCCGCTGCTGCCGCTCTTCGTCGAAGAGCCCGTGCTGCCCGAGTTCTCCCAGGACCTCGGCGCGGTGGTGCGCTCCACCTCCATCCCGATCGCCACCGGCGAGCGCCTCTACTCCCGCTGGGACTTCCGCTCGGTGCTCTCCGACGGCATCGCCGTGGCCCAGCCCGACATCAGCCACGCCGGCGGAATCTCCGAGAGCCGCCGCATCGCCGCGATGGCGGAGGCGTACGACGTGATGGTGGCCCCGCACTGCCCGCTCGGCCCGATCGCCCTCGCGGCCAGCCTGCAGCTCGACTTCGCGATCCCCAACTTCCTCATCCAGGAGCAGGCGCTGGGCATCGGCTACGGCGACAGCAGCGGACTGCTGGACTACCTCGCCGACACCACCCCGTTCACGTTCCGCGACGGTTACATCGACCGCCCGACCGCACCCGGTCTCGGCATCACCATCGACGAGGACGCCGTACGGGCCGCCGCCGAGCGTGGCCACCGCTGGCGCAACCCCGTCTGGCGCAACACGGACGGTTCACTCGCCTCCTGGTAGGAAGGCGCAGGTCAGGGCCGGACGGGCGCATCGCGCGGGGTCCGGCCCGGGCCGGGGGCGTCAGGTGTGTGCCGACGGGAACGACGCGTCAAGTATTGGTAATGGTTTCCATATCGATCGGATTCCGCCATGTTTTTGACATTCATTTCCATCTACTGTGGCGCACACACCCTTTCTGACCACCCCCTGTCGTGGAGGATCCATGTCCCCGTCCCCGTCCCGGCGCCTCGCCCTGATCACCGGCGCCTCACTGGCCCTCCTGGCGGGGTGCGGCAGTTCGTCGGACTCCGGCGGTGACAAGGGCGGCGCACAGGAACCGGTCGCCTCGTCCAAGGTCGCCGTGGTCGCCTCCACCAACGTCTACGGCGACATCGTCGAGCAGATAGGCGGCGCGAAGGTCGACGTCACGTCGATCATCAGCGACCCCGACCAGGACCCGCACTCCTACGAGGCCAACACCCAGAACCAGCTGGCCCTGTCCAAGGCGAAGGTCGTCGTCGAGAACGGCGGCGGCTACGACGACTTCGTCGACCGCATGCTGAAGAGCGGCGGTTCCTCCGCCGAGGTCATCAACGCCGTCGACGTCTCCGGGAAGACCGCCCCGAAGGGCGGCGAGCTCAACGAGCACGTCTGGTACGACTTCCCCACCGTCGCCAGGATCGCCGACCGGATCGCCGCCGCCCTCGGCAAGGCCGACACCGCCGACGCCGCCGTCTTCACCAAGAACGCCGACGCCTTCAAGGCGAAGCTCACGGCACTCGATGCGAAGGAGGCCGAGATCAAGAAGGAGCACGCCGGTGAGGGCATCGCCATCACCGAACCCGTGCCGCTCTATCTGACCACCGCGAGCGGCCTGGTCAACAAGACGCCGGCCGCGTTCAGCGAGGCCATCGAGGAGGGCGACGACGTCTCCCCCAGGGTCCTTCAGGACACGCTGGCGGTGTTCAGCGGCAAGCAGGTGAAGGCGCTGGTCTACAACGAGCAGACCTCCGGCCCGCAGACCGAGAAGTCCAAGGCCGCGGCCAAGGCGGCCGGCATCCCCGTCGTACCGGTGACCGAGACCCTGCCCGCGGGCAAGGACTACCTCGGCTGGATGACCTCCAACGTCGACGCGCTCGCGAGCGCGCTCGCCAAGTGAGCCGGCCCGCCCCGGCCCCCGTCGTCAGCCTGCGTGGCGCCGAACTGTCGTACGGCGCCCGTGTGGTGTGGCGGGGCCTGGACCTCGATGTGCGGCCGGGAGAGTTCCTGGCCGTGCTCGGGCCGAACGGATCCGGCAAGACGAGCTTCGTACGGGCCCTGCTGGGCCGGCAGCCCCTGTCCGCCGGGACGCTGACCGTCCTCGGCGGTTCCCCGCGCGAGGCCGGACGGCATCTCGGGTACGTCCCCCAGCAGGCGGAGGTGTCCGCGCAGGCGATGCTGCGGGCCCGCGATCTCGTGCGCTTCGGCATCGACGGGCACCGTTTCGGCCCCCGGCTGCGCACAGGTGCCGTCCGCCGCCGGGTCGACGAGATCCTCGCCTCCGTCGGAGCCACCGCGTACGCCGATGTCCCCCTCGGCATGCTCTCCGGCGGTGAACGGCAGCGTGTCCGCATCGGGCAGGCCCTGGCGACCGACCCGCGCGTCCTGCTCTGCGACGAGCCGCTGCTCTCCCTGGACCTGAACCACCAGCGGGCCGTCACCGAACTCGTGGACGCCCGCCGCCGCTCCCACGGCACATCCGTGGTGTTCGTGACCCACGAGATCAATCCGGTGCTCGGCCTGGTCGACCGCGTCCTGTACCTGGCCCCGGGCGGTCACCGGATCGGCACACCGGACGAGGTGCTGACCTCCGAGTCGCTGTCGCGGCTGTACGGCACCCGGGTCGACGTCCTCCGCGTCCAGGACCGGGTCGTGGTCGTCGGCGTCCCCGACGGCCCGGCCGCACCCCCGCATCACACCCAGCACACCGTTCTCCAAGCCGAGGAAGTATCCCGATGACGCTCGCCGAGGGGGTCTGGCACCAGATCTTCAGCTTCGAGAACTACGGCGAGCTCCTCGCGCTGGTCCGCAACTCGCTCATCGCGGGTGTCGCGCTCGGCCTGGTCGGTGGTCTGGCCGGGGTCTTCGTCATCATGCGCGATCTGCCCTTCGCGGTGCACGGCATCAGCGAGCTGTCGTTCGCGGGCGCGTCGGCGGCCCTGCTGCTGGGGGTGAACATCGTGGCGGGCTCGATCGTGGGCTCGATCCTCGCAGCCGGGGCGATAGGTCTCCTGGGCGCGCGGGCCCGCGACCGCAACTCCGCGATCGGCATCCTCATGCCGTTCGGTCTCGGGCTCGGTGTGCTCTTCCTCGCCCTCTACAAGGGCCGGGCGGCCAACAAGTTCGGGCTGCTCACCGGGCAGATCGTCGCCGTCGACACCCCGCAGATGGCCTGGCTGCTCGGCACCTCCGCCCTGGTGCTGGTCGCCCTGGCCGTGATCTGGCGGCCGTTGACCTTCGCCAGCGCCGACCCGGACGTGGCCGCGGCCCGTGGGGTGCCGGTGCGCGGACTGTCCTTCGTCTTCATGATCGTGCTCGGCCTCGCCGTCGCCCTGTCCGTCCAGGTCGTCGGTGCGCTGCTGGTCCTGACGCTCGTCGTCACGCCCGCCGCGGCCGCCGCCCGGGTGACAGCGTCCCCGGTGCTGTTGCCGCTGCTCAGCGTGGTCTTCGCCGTGCTCTCCATCGAGGGCGGCATCCTGCTGGCGCTGGGCAGCTCCATCCCGATCAGCCCGTACGTCACCACGATCTCGTTCACGATCTACGCGCTGTGCCGGGTGGCCGGGGCCTACCGCACCCGGCGGTGGGGAGACAGGAGGGCGGTCCCGCAGCCCGCGTGACACCACCCCTGTCACTCGCGTTGTCACGCACGGACGAACCCCGGTCCCTCGGGACTCACCTCACGCACACAGAACGGTGATTGACCCGGTCCCCTCGTCCGGCGCTGCCATATTCGAAAGCCACTTTCGGAGGTGGCTGTGACCCTAGAGGCGACGACATCCTGGGCGACGGGCCTGCCCGACCGCACCGCCGACCGCATCACCGTGCTGGAGAGCCGTCGGACCCAGGCGCTCAAGGAGGGCGGGCCTAGAAGACGTGGGGAGTACGGCGCCCGGGAGCGGATCGACCTGCTGCTGGACACCGGGTCCTTCACCGAGACCGGACTGTACGTACGGGCGCGGCCCACCACGGACGGCGCACGCCGACCCTACGGGGACGGGGTGGTCACCGGCTACGGCACGGTCGACGGCCGTCCCGTCTGCGTCTTCGCCCAGGATTCCACGGTGTTCGGCGGGAGCATGGGCGAGGCCTTCGGGGAGAAGACGATCGCCCTGATGGACCTCGCGCTGAAGACCGGCTGCCCGGTGATCGGGCTCAACGACGGCGGCGGCGCCCGTATCCAGGAGGGCGTCGCCTCACTCGCGCTGTACGCCGAGCTGGTGCGCCGCAACGTCCAGGCGTCCGGGGTGATCCCCCAGCTCTCGGTCGTGCTGGGTCCGTGTGCCGGCGGGGCCGCCTACTCGCCCGCCATCACCGACTTCACCGTGATGGTGGACGGCGCCTCGCACATGTTCGTCACCGGGCCCGACGTCATCGAGGCGGTCACCGGGGAACGCGCGAGCGCCGAGGAGCTGGGCGGCGCCCGCACCAGCAACTCCGTCAACGGCAACGCCCACTTCCTCGCGGCCGACGAGGTGGAGGCCCTCGACACCGTACGGGACCTGCTGTCGTATCTGCCCGCCAACAACCTGGAGCGGCCCCCGCAGTACGCGCCCGCCGAGGCGCCCGCCGACGTGTGCCTCGACGAGGTCGTGCCGGACCGGCTCGGACAGGCCTACGACATGCGGGAGATCCTGCGCGCGGTCGTCGACGGGGGTGAACTTCTCGAGGTGCAGGAGCTGTTCGCGCCGAACATCATCTGCGCGCTTGCCCTGGTGGAGGGCTCTTCGGTCGGGGTGGTCGCCAACCAGCCGCTGCACGCGGCCGGTGTCCTCGACATCGACGCCTCGGAGAAGGCCGCGCGGTTCGTGCGGTTCTGCGACGCGTTCGGCATTCCGCTGCTGACCTTCGCCGACGTCCCCGGTTATCTGTCCGGTGTCCGTCAGGAGCAGGCCGGGATCATCAGGCGCGGCGCCAAACTGCTGTACGCCTACGCCGAGGCGACCGTCCCGAAGGTCACGGTGGTGGTGCGCAAGGCGTACGGCGGCGGGTACGCGGTGATGGGCTCCAAGCATCTGGGCGCCGACATCAACCTCGCCTGGCCCACCGCCCGTATCGCCGTCATGGGCGCCGAGGGCGCGGTGGGCGTCCTGCACCGGCGGGAACTGGCCGCCGCCGCCGACCCGGAGGCCCTGCGGGCCAGTCTCGTCGCCGCGTACGAGAGCACGCACGGCACGCCCTACCTGGCCGCCGAACGCGGTTACGTGGACGCCGTGATCGCCCCGCGCGACACCCGTACCCACATCGTCCGAGCCCTGCGCGCCCTGCGCGGCAAGCGCGCCCCGATGCCGTCGCGCAGGCACGGCAACATCCCCCTCTGAACCTCTGGGTCCCCTTTTCGCGATGTGAGGAGCCATGCCCGATGGACAGTCCCCTTCCCCCGCTCGCCCCCGCCCTCCGGAGTCTGCCGGAGTACGTCCGGCACTGGGCCGAAACGACCCCCGACCGCCGGGCGTTCACGTTCGTCGACCATCCCGCACCGCACTCACGAGGCATCCATCGCACCCTGACCTGGCGTCGACTGCACCTGCGCGTACGGGCGTTGGCGGCCCGGCTCGCCCAAGAGGCCGCGCCCGGCAGCAGGGTCGCGCTGCTGTGTCCGCAGGGCACGGAGTACGTCACCGCGTTCCTGGCGGCGCTCACGGCCGGGCTCGTCGCCGTGCCCCTGTATCCACCGGGTCTGCCCGGCCACGGCGACCGGCTCACGGCGGTGCTGGACGACGCGTCTCCGGCTGTAGTTCTGACCACCAGTCATGTCATGCGCGAAGTACGGGAGTTCTGCACCGGACGGACTGCAGGGATCGTCGCCGTGGACCAAGTGCCCGACAGCGTGGGTGACTTGCCGCCGATATCCCAGGACGACGACGCCATCGCCTATCTCCAGTACACGTCCGGTTCGACCCGCTCTCCGGCCGGCGTGGAGATCAGTCACGGCAACGTCGTCGCCAACGCCCGTCAGGCGCTTGCCGCTTACGGCCTCGAGGAGCGTCCGGCGACCTGTGTGGGCTGGCTGCCGCTGTACCACGACATGGGGCTCGTCCTGAGTGTCGCCGCTCCGGTCGTCCGGGGGATGCTGTCGGTGCTCATGGATCCCGCCGCGTTCCTGCAGGAACCGGTGCGCTGGCTGCGGCTGCTCTCCGCGCATCCGCGGGCGCTGAGCGCGGCGCCCAACTTCGCCTACGACTACTGCGCTTCGGCCGTCACCGAGGCCCAGAAGCAGGAATTGCGGCTGGACGGGGTCGTCGCGCTGCTCAACGGCAGCGAACCGGTCCGCGCCGCCACCGCCGACCGCTTCCACGCCGCCTTCGCCGCCCAGGGGCTGGCACCGGACGTCCACTGTCCGTCGTACGGACTCGCCGAGGCCACCGTCTTTGTCAGTGCCGCCCGGCCCGGGGAGCCACTGAGGCGGTTCGCGCTCGACCGTGACGCCCTTGCCGCAGGAAAGGCCCTGCCCGCGCCGGCCGGTGATCCCCGAGCCCTGACGCTGGTCGGCTGCGGTACTCCGGCCGGGCAACTGGTCCGGGTCGCCGACCCGGTGTCCCGTGCCCGGCTGGCCGAGGGGGAGGTCGGCGAGATCTGGGTGCAGGGGCCCAACGTGGGGCGCGGTTACCGGAGTCGGGAGGAGGAGTCCCGGCGGGTGTTCGGCGCCACGTTCGCCGACGGAACGGACGGCGGCGGCCGCTGGTTGCGCACCGGCGATCTGGGGACCTTCCTGGACGGGCAGTTGATCGTCACCGGACGGCTGAAGGACCTCATCGTCGTCGACGGGCGCAATCACTATCCGCAGGACGTGGAGGCCTCCGTCCAGGACGCGGACCCGGCCGTGCGGCGCGACCGGCTGGCCGCGTTCGGGGTGCCGGGTGACGCGGGCGAGCGGGTGGTCGTCGTGGCCGAGCACGCGCGGAGCGTCAGCCTCGCGGAGATCGACGTCGTCGGGCTGGGGCATGTCGTGCGCGCGGCCGTCTCGGCACGGCACGGGCTGCGGCTCGCCGACGTCGTCCTCGTGCCGCCGGGCACGGTACCCCGTACGTCCAGCGGCAAGGTGGCCCGGGCGCTGACCCGGCGGCGCTATCTGGAGGGTGCCTATACGCCGGAGCCGGCCGCGTGAGGGGCGCCGACGAGGCCCGGTTGCGTCGGCTGGTCGCCGAGCGGGTGGCCGCGTGGCACGGTACGGCCGCCGAGGACGCGCCCATGGACCGGCCGCTGGCGGACCTCGGCATGTCGTCACGGGACGCGGTCGTGCTCGCCGGGGAGCTCTCACGGGCGACGGGCCGGGAACTGTCGGCGACGCTGTTGTGGGAGGCGCCCACCGGTGATGCCCTGGTGGCGTATCTCTGCCGCGCGGAAGTGGACGTGAGAGAGCCAGAGGGAGAGGGAGCGGCTCCTCCTCCCCCGGCCTCGGCCGACGAGCCCGTGGCGGTGATCGGCGTCGGGTGTCGGCTGCCCGGCGGTGTGCACGGGCCGGGCGACTACTGGCGGTTGCTGGTCGACGGCGTCGACGCCGTCCGGCGGGTGCCCGAGGACCGGTGGCGCGACTTCGGCGCGTTTCCGCCCAAGGACGCGTCCCTGTACGGCGGTTACCTCGACGACATCGTCGGGTTCGACGCGGACTTCTTCCGCGTCACCCCGCGCGAGGCCGCCGTGATGGACCCGCAGCAGCGGATCCTCCTGGAGGTCGTCCACGAGACCCTCGACCATGCCGCCGTCCCGGCCGCTTCCCTCGCGGGCAGCGCCACCGGTGTCTTCGTCGGGGTCTCCGCCGCCGAGTACGGCTCGCTCACCGGCGCCGACGCGGCGACCGTCGACCCCTGGGCGCCCGCCGGTGGCGCGTTGAGCGTGACGGCGGGGCGACTGGCGTACGTCCTGGACACCCGGGGGCCGAGCATGGCCGTGGACACCGCCTGCTCGTCCTCGCTGGTCGCCGTGCACCACGCCTGTGTCAGCCTGCGCACGGGTGAGAGCGACACGGCGATCGCCGCCGGGGTCAACCTGCTGCTGTCGCCCACGGTCACCGTGGCGTTCCGGCGGGCCGGGGCCCTCGCACCGGACGGGCGGTGCAAGCCGTTCTCGGCGGCGGCCGACGGCATCGGGCGCGGCGAGGGATGCGCGGCCGTGCTGCTGAAACGGCTGTCGGACGCCGAGCGGGACGGCGACCGCGTCCTCGCGGTCATCCGTGCCACGGCCGTCAACTCCGACGGCCGTTCCAACGGCCTGCTCGCACCCAATCCCGCAGCCCAGAAAGCCCTGTTGGCGACTGTGTACGCCCGGGCGGGGCTCGCCCCGGCGCACATCGACCATGTCGAGGCGCACGGCACCGGTACCCCGCTCGGCGACCCGATCGAGGCGGGCGCGCTCAGTGCCGTGCTCGGCGCGGGCCGCGATCCCGACCAGCCGCTGCTGCTGGGCTCCGTCAAGGGCAATCTCGCCCATCTGGAGTCGGCGGCGGGCATCGCCGGGCTGGTGAAGACGGTTCTCGCCCTGCACCACGACACCATTCCGCCGTCCCTGCACTGCGCGGCCGGAAGCTCCCTGGACGAGGGCGGGCGGCTGCGCGTGGTGACCGAGTGCGAGCCGTGGCCGCGCTACGGCGGTACCGCCACCGCCGGGGTGTCCGGGTTCGGGTTCGGCGGCACCAACGCCCATGCGGTACTGGAGGAATGGCGGCCCGCCGACACCCTCCCGCCGTCCCGGGAGGAGGAGAGCCCGGTCGCCCGTCTCCATCTCCTCTCCGACGTCGACACCGTCCGTCTGCGGGACACGGCGACCCGGCTCGCCGACTGGCTGGACACGCCCGAGGGGCACACGGCTCACCCCGCCGACGTGGCGCGCACCCTCGCCGGGCGCGGCGGGCGCGGGGCGGTGCGTGCCGCGATCGTGGCCCAGGACCACGCTGAACTGGCTGAAGGCTTACGGGCGTTGGGGCAAGGTCTCCCGCACGAGCTGCTCGTGACCGGTGAGCGGGATCTCGTGGGGCGCGGGCCCGTGTGGGTGTTCTCCGGGTACGGCAGCCAGTGGGTCGGTATGGGGCGTCGGCTGCTCGCCGAGGAACCCGCCTTCGCCGCCGCCGTGGAGAAGCTCGACGCGCAGATCGCCCCGGAGTGCGGGCTCTCCCTGTACGAGCACCTGGCGCAGGGCGGCGATCTCGACCGCCTCGAGGTCGCCCAACCGGTGCTGTTCGGGCTGCAGTTGGCGCTGGCCGAGCTGTGGCGTTCGTACGGTGTCGAGCCCGCCGCCGTCATCGGGCACTCCGTGGGAGAGGTGGCCGCCGCGGTGTGCGCGGGCGCGCTGGAGGTGCCGGAGGCCGCCCGGGTGGTCGCCGTGCGGGCCCGGCTGCTCAGTGGACTGCGCGGCGGTGCCATGGCTGTCGTCGACATCGGGGACGGTGAACTCGAGGTCCTGGAACGGGATTTCCCCGGCGTCTGTGTCGCCGTGCACTCCTCACCCGGGCAGAAGGTCGTCACCGGGGAGAAGTCGGCCGTGGCCCGGCTTCTGCGACAGCTGGAGCAACGGGGCCGAACCGCTCGCGCCCTGCATGTCGTGGGCGCCGGGCACTCACCCCAAGTCGACCCGCTGCTGCCGGAGTTGACCCATGCCCTGGCCGATCTTCGGGGCAACCGTGCCCGGGTCCCGGTCTACTCCACCGTCCTGGACGACCCGCGGGACGACTCCCTGTTCGACGCCGCCCACTGGGCCGCGAACCTCCGGCGCCCCGTTCGCCTGGACCGGGCGGTCGCGGCGGCCGCAGCCGACGGCCACACCGCCTTTGTCGAGATCTCGCCCCACCCGGTCCTGACCCGGGCCGTCCTCGACACCGCACCGGGCGCTCTCGCCATCGGCACCCTGCGCCGGGACGCCGACAGTTCCGCCGGGTTCCTGGCCCAGGTGGGCGCCCTGTACTGCGCGGGTGCGCGTCTGCCGATGCCGCCGGGCCGGGTGATCGACCTGCCCGCACCGCGCTGGCGGCACGTCCGCCACTGGTGGACGGACGGACGGGCGACGACCACGGCGACCACGGCGACCGCGACAGCAGCACCGATGGAGGAGGGCGATGCGCCCGACACGTCCGTCTCCGGCCGTCTTAGGCACCACATCGCCGCCGTCACCGGCCATTCCGCGTCCCGCATCACGCCGTCCACGACCCTACCCGGCCTCGGCCTGGACTCCCTGATGGCCGTGCGCATCCGGACCGCCCTGGAAGGCGAGTTCGGGATCGAGCTTCCCCTGCGCGAACTGCTCGGCGGCGACTCCACCACCGTCTCGTCGGTCGCCGAGCACATCCAACATGCCCTGTCCCAGCGGGAGTTGCCCGCTCCCCACCGCTCCCTCCGCGCCACCGGCTCCCTGGCTCCCCTCTTCCTCCTCCACGCCGCCGGCGGCACGACCGACGTGTACCGGGCACTCGTCCAACGACTGGGTGAGGAGCGCCCGGTGTACGGACTCGAACGGCTCCCGGACGCCCGTACCGTCGCCGAGAAAGCGCGCCGATACGCCGAGGTCGCGGCCGTCGCTCAGCCCAACGGGCCGATTCTGCTGGCCGGTTGGTCCTTCGGTGGCTTCGTCGCCCAGGAGACCGCGCGACAACTCACCGCCGCCGGGCGGGACGTGGGACTCGTGGCGCTCCTCGACTCCGTACGGCCGCTCCCCCGCCCCGGCGACACCCCGGCCGACCGGATCCGCGCCCACTTCACGGGCTTCGCCCGCCATGTCGCCGACACCTACGGGGTCCAACTGCGGCTCCCGTACGCCGAGTTGGCGGCGATGGACGACGACGGTGAGCGCATCGACACCGTACTGCGAGCCCTGCGCGAGGCGGCCGACGTACCGCCCGCCGTCCTGGAGCACCAGCGCTCCTCCTATCTGGACCTGCGGATCGGCGAGGCCCACCGCCCCGGGCCCTACGACGGGCGGGTGGTCCTGTACCGGGCCACCGAGCCCGCTCCGCACACCGTGCGCGACCCCGCGTACGAACGGGACGACGAGGCGCTCGGCTGGGACAAGGTGTGCCCGCGACTGACCGTCGTACGGGTCGCGGGCCACCATCTGTCGCTGCTCGACCCGCCGTACGTCGACGAGATCGCCGCCCATCTGCGGCGCGCGCTCGACGAGCAGAGCCGCTGAACCGCAGGACCCGGAAACGAGGAGCCGCCATGTCCCACCACCGCACCACCGGAATGTCGCGCCGCACCGCCGCCAAGGCCGCGACAGCCGTCGGGCTCACCGCTCTGCTCGGCACCAGAACCGCCACCGCCCAGGCCGTGACCCGGCTCTCCGCCCGCACGCTGGACGTCTCCGTTGCGTCCCCCGCCCTGGGCCGCAGCGCGCCCGTACGGCTGATCCTGCCGTCGGGATTCGGCACGCAGCCCGGACGGACGTACCCCGTCCTCCATCTGCTGCACGGCGCCCACGACGACTACACGTCCTGGACCAGGGAGACGGACATCGAGGCCTTCACCGAGGGCCGGAACCTGATCGTGGCGATGCCGGACGCGGGACCCACCGGCATTCCCACCGCGTGGCGCGGCGGACCCGACTACGAGACCTTCCAGCTCACGGAGGTCCCGGCGCTGCTCGCCCGCGAGTACCGGGCCTCCGGCGTCCGGGCGGTCGCCGGGGTCTCCACGGGCGGCTACGGCGCCATGGCCCACGCGGCCCGCCATCCGGGCATGTTCGCCGCGGCGGCCTCGTACAGCGGCATCCTCGACACCACCGCACCCGGTGTGCCCCCGCTCGTGGACGCCATTGTGGCCCGCGAGAACCTGGCTCCCCGCTCCCTCTGGGGCAGCCCCCTCCTGAACCTCCTCACCTGGCGCGACTTCAACCCACGGGACCGCGCCGCCGGGCTGCGCGGCACCCCTCTGTACGTTTCCAGCGGCAGCGGAGTCGTCGGCGGCACCGGTGACTGGCTGCCCGAGGCGCTGGAGAGCGCCCTGTGGCTGTCCGCGCACGCCTTCACCGACACGCTCGCGCTGCTGCGCGTCCCGGTCACCGCCCACTACTACCCGGGAGGGGGACACAGCTGGGCCTTCTGGAAAGGGGAGTTCCGCGCGTCGTGGCCGATGCTCGCCGGTGCGCTGGGGATACCGGCGTGAGGCCGGTACCGTCGGGGCACGGAACGGAACGGAGGGGTCGCCCGTCCAACCCAGGACTCGTCCCTCACCCCATGGGCAACAGCCCACGGGTGAGCCGTCTCCGGGTGAATGGAGGGCCTTTGGCGGCGACCCCCGCCCCGCGCGGCGCACCGGACGGCCACGGCGCCGCCGCTGTGCCACCCGAACTGGCCCAACTGCTGCGGGACGAGCTGGAGTCCGTCGCCGACGAGGTGGAGGAAGAGGTACGCAGACAGGTCCCCGAGTACGCCGCCCGGTCGGCCGACAGAACGGACCGCGCGCACCTCAGGTCGGGGGTCGTGCAGGCGCTCACCCTGTTCGTCGACCACATCGCCGATCCGCGCCACCGGGGCGAGTCGATCACCGCGATCTACCACGAGCTGGGGCGCGGTGAGGCCCTGGAGGGCCACAGCCTCGAGACCCTGCAGTCCGCCCTGCGGGTCGGCGGCCTGCACGCCTGGCGGCTGCTGGGCCGTACGACGGAGGAACTGGGGCTGGACTCCTCGGTCATGGCCGCGCTCGGCGAACTGGCGTTCCGGACCGTGCACGAGGTCGCCGAGGCGGCGGCGGCCGGATACGCGGAAGGACAGTTGCACAGCGCGGACGAGCTGGAACGCCGCCGGGCGCGGCTGCTCGGGCTGCTGCTGGGCGAGGGGCCGGTGTCCCCGGAGGCGGTGCGGGACCTGGCGCACGGCGCCCGTTGGACCGTACCGCCGTACGTCGCGGTGGTCGTCCTCGCGGCCTCGCCGGACAAGCGGGAGGAGGAGCGGCCGCCCGCCGCCGCCGGAGCGCTGGTGGATCTGGAGTCCCGGCCGCCGCGGATGGTGGTTCCCGACCCGGACGGTTCGGGATGCTTCGGCGGCCGGGCGTTGCCTCCCGCGCTGCGGGGCCGGCCGGCGGCGATCGGACCCTCCGTTCCGCTCACCGAGGGCGCCAGATCGCTGCGTTGGGCCACCCGGGCCCTGTGGCTGATGGGGCGCGGGATACTCCCCCGGCAGGGGGTGGTGCGCTGCGTCGACCATCTGTCGACCCTGCTGCTGCACAGCGACGAGCCCATGCTCGACCTGCTCAGGGCGCGCGCGCTCGCTCCCCTGGACGCGGTCTCGGAGCAGCAGCGCGGCAGGCTCGCGGAGACATTGCTCGCGTGGCTGCTCAGCGGCAGCAATGTGCCCGATGTCGCCGCCCGCCTCCACGTGCATCCGCAGACGGTCCGCTATCGGCTGCGCCAGCTGGAGAAGGTCTTCGGTGAGGCGGCCCTGCACGACCCGTCCACCCGCCTCGATCTGATCCTGGCACTCACGTCGGCACAAAACGACGAGGAATTCCTGAATTCCCGTCCATAACACCCGGTGCGGCACCACGAATACGTTCGGGACGTCCTTTCTCATAGGCGCTTGACGCGCCCCACCCGCAAAGGATCCCCCATGCGTATCCGCTTCTGTCTCGCCGCGTTGACACTCGTCGGCGGGGCCGGACTGACCACCCTCTCGGCCCCCGCCGCGTCCGCCGCGGCCTGTTCGGACATCGACGTCGTCGCAGCTCGCGGCACGTTCGAACCGGGTTCGCTCGGCGCGATCGTCGGCGATCCCGTGTTTTCCGCGCTCCAGCGGAAACTGACGGGCAAAAGCCTTTCCAGCTACAAGGTGAACTATCCCGCGGACCTTTCCCTCACGTCGGCCGCGCAGGGCAATTCGGATCTGGTCAACCACGTCAGGAGCCAGTCGGCCGCGTGTCCGAACCAGCGTTTCGTGCTCGTCGGCTATTCGCAGGGCGCGAACGTCGTCGACAACTCCATCGGAATCAGCAGCGCCGGCGCGGTGGTCGGCAGCCCGATCGTGGCCACCATTCCGGCCGCGCTGGAGCCGAAGGTCGCCGCGGTGCTGCTGTTCGGCAACCCGATCCGGGCCATCGGCAAGAGCGTCACCGGCACCTACCAGAGCCGCACCATCGACTTCTGCGCCAAGGGTGACCCCATCTGCGAGAACGGCGGCGGCGACGTCCTGGCCCACCTCGGCTACACCGCGAACGCGGGCGCGGCGGCGGACTTCGCGGCCGGCAAGGTCTGAGAAAAAAGGAAGGGAAAGGGCCCGGGAGAATTCTCCCGGGCCCTTCTTCCATGGGAGGAAGACGATGAAGCTACTGGGGGTCGCGCGCGAACTCCGTGAGGCTCGTGGAGACGGGCTCCGGGCGGCCGTTGTTCTGCGTGGGCGCGGCCGTCAGTACGTCGAGGTGCTGGTAGCCGTCGGCGATCACCGGATCGAGGTCGGCGGGGACGCGGCCCGCGAGCAGTCCATCGCCCGCGAGAACGGTGAGCGTCGGGTTGGCGGTGAGCCCTTCCGGGTGCACGACGAGCCGCTTGATCTGCGGGGAGGTGGACAGTTCGAGGTCGGTGACCAGTTTGGTCGGGAAGTACTGCTCGGTGAAGTCGAGCGGCTGCGCGGCGAGACTGCGGGCCAGCTCCTGGATGTCGGTGACCTCCTTGCCCGCGCCGGTGAACGGCGTCCCGTCCGCCGACCGGTACCCGGGGTCGTCGGGATCGCCGACGCGGTCGTAGTTGCGCCAGCCGTAGAGCGGGCCGTGCGGCTGGTCCGGGATGGCCTTGTACGCGGTACCGAACAGCCCGGGCTGCTGGTCGCCGCCGTTGGCGACGGGGAAGGACTTGTCCACGATCGGCCCGCCGTCGAAGAACCCCACGCTGCTCTGCAGGAACGCCAGCGGTACGGAGTTGTCGTCGAGGAGCGCGCCGAGCACCGCCTCGTTGGTGAGCCGGAAGTCCTTGACCGCCGGTGAGCCCGTGAGGAAGGCGGCGGCGTCCTTGGCGAACAGGAAGCGGTTCGTCGCCTCGATGTTGGCGTTGGCGGGCAGATAGGAGGGCAGGTCGGCCTCGCCGCCCGGGTCCCGCAGCGCGCCGACGCCCGCGATGGCCAGCAGGGTCATCGTCTCGGCGTTGAGCAGGACCGGCGCGGACAGTGAGCGCGGCAGCAGTCCGCTGTCGAGGCCCGCCTGGACGACGCCGTAGCCGAGGCCGATGTCGGGCAGGTTGGTGTCGTCCGGGATGCTGCCGCTCAGGTCGGCGAGCGAGGTGGAGACGGTGGTGTCGAGGGCGAAGTAGCCGGCGCACTGGCGGTGTCCGGCGTCGGCGGTGGTGGCGGGGTTGCCGTCGAAGTCGGCGACCGCGAAGTACCCGGTGATCACACCGCCCAGGGAGTGCCCGCCGCACAGCACCTTCCGCTCGCGCAGGCCCTGGTCGGGCAGTTCGGCGGTCAGCAGGGTGTACTGGTCGCGGACGGTCTGCTCGATGCCGAGTTTCGCCATCCACCCGAGCTTGTCGTTGCCGGCGAACCCGGCGAACGTACGGCCGGCGACCTGCTTGCCCCGGTAGTAGTAGTCGACGGCCGTGTGCTGGTCGCCGGAGTCGGTTCCGGTGTGGTCCTCAAGGCAGTTGGAGCGCCGGTCCAGGGCCCAGAACTCGATGTGCCGGCCTTGTCCGGCGGCGCGCGCCACGGTGTTGCGGGCGACGCTGTCGAAGGCCCCGGCGCCCTCCAGGATGCCCGGCTGGGCGACGAGGATCCGGTCGGCGTCGGCCGAGTGGGCGGGCCCGGACGAGGAGCGGTAGCGCAGGTACGACAGCCAGTCGCACGCGGCCGGCCTGGCCCCGAAGGAGGCCGGCAGCGGTGCCTTCACCCGGACCACCGTCTCGGTCACCCCGGCGGCGGCCGGGTTCGACGACGCCACGGGGGCCTCGGTGCGCACGTTGCCCCCGTGCGCCTCCGGGGCCACCGCGGTGAGCGTTCCGGTGGTGAGCAGCACCGCGAGCGCGGTGCCGCGCAGCCCCTTCAGGGGTGTTCCTCTGCTGCGACTCGTATCCATAGCGGGACCGTAGGACCGCCCGGCCCGTGCGATCGGGCGGTGCTCACAAGAACGCAGCTCCCGTCGGCACCTTTGTCATCAGGCACCAACGGTTTCTGCAGCCTCCGTTCCGCCAGCCCGTCGCTACAGCTTGTCGCTACAGCCCGTCGTTCTTCATGGCGGCGACGATCCGGACGTGGCGGTCGGCCGCCGTGCCGGACCACTCGTTGTCGTAGTTCAGGCCGTAGGGCCAGAAGTGGCCGCCGCCGGTGGAGATTTTGGCGCTCGACCCGTCGAACTGCCGTACAAGCGCGGTGGCTTGAGCGCCGGTCCAGGTGCCGCTGCCGCCGAGGGAGGACCAGCCCGAGCTGGTGCCCACGCCTATGGTGTGGGCGATCTCGTGCAGAGCGGTCCGTTCGCTCATGTAGCTGCGGTTGCTGCCGAAGCGGATGGTGCCGTTGAGGTTGCCGTCGGCGGTGGGGACGCCGGGCTCGTAGCGGACGGTGATGGTCTTGCCGAGGTCGCTGAGGTTGTTGTAGCGGGCCACGGCGGCGTTCATGGCGGTGGTGATGAGGTTGTACGCGGACTGCTGGTCCGCCGTGGGGTTGCTCGCGCGTACGAGGGACCAGGTGATGGTGGCCGCCGCCGCCCGTTCCCCGGTCGCCGGGACGGGCTGCGGGGCCGCCTGTGCGATGCCGGGGCCTGCCAGCATCGCGGCTGCCAGGGTGGCCACGACCGCCTTGACGCGCCAGGGCGCTCGCGGTGAGGTCGACTGTGAACTCATGGGGGCTCCTGTGGGGGGATGAGCCGTCGGGTAGGGGACGACGGCGTCCTGAAAGCGCTTTCCCAGGTTGCCCGGAGGCTAGCCACATGTTTCGGACACGTCAATGAACTGGACAAGTCCTGTCCGCACAACGGAACTTGCGCTCCATCTTGACGTGTTCATTTTTGTCATCAAGCATGCCGTCAGCTCGACTCCTTCTGTTCGGTTCTGTTCGCCTCCTCGTCATGGAAGGGAGTGCCGTGTCCTCTCGGCACCGCCAACGCATCGCCCGGGCCCTGGCCCCAACGGTCCCCCTGGTACTCGGCGCTGGTCTTCTGGTCCCCCAGCCCGCGGCGGGTGCGGAAGCGGCGGCGGTGAGCAGCGTCACCGTGCGGATCGACCCGTCGTACCAGCAGCAGGAGTTCGAGGGCTGGGGCACGAGTCTCGTCTGGTTCGCCAACGCGACGGGCGGCTATCCGGAGCCCATCCGCAGACGGCTGGTGGACATGCTGTTCGGCAAGGACGGGCTCGATCTCAACATCGCGCGCTACAACATCGGCGGCGGCAACGCCCCTGACGTACGCACCGACTACATGAAGGCCGGCGCGACCATGCCGGGCTTCTGGAAGGCCCCCGCGGGCATCACCCGCAAGGACATGGACTGGTGGGACCCGAACAACCCGGACCACTGGAACTGGGACGCCGACGCGAACCAGCGCTGGTGGGTGGACCAGGTCAAGGACAAGGTGACCACCTGGGAGGCGTTCAGCAACTCGCCGCCCTGGTTCCAGACGGTCAGCGGCTATGTCTCCGGCGGCTTCGACGCGAACACCGACCAGATCCGGCCGGACCGGGTCGACGAGTTCGCCAAGTATCTGGTGCGGGTCACCGAGGAGATGGAGAAGCGGCACGGCATCAAGTTCGACACCATCGACCCGCTGAACGAGCCCAACACCAACTACTGGGGTACCCAGTTGGGCGCCGACGGGCAGCCCACGGGCGGCCGTCAGGAAGGCGCGCACGCCGGGCCCGCGCTTCAGCAGAAGGTCGTTCTGGCCCTCGACAAGGCCCTCGCCGGGGCCAGGACCCACGCGGCGATCTCCGCGATGGACGAGACCAACCCGAGCATCTTCACCCAGAACTGGAACGCCTACGGAGCCGAGGCCCGGGCCGCCGTCGACCAGCTCAACGTGCACACCTACGGCACCGGTATGCGCACCAGCGCCCGGGACATCGCCAAGGGCGCCGACCGGAAGCTGTGGATGAGCGAGGTCGAGGGCACCTGGGGCACCGGGACCGACTTCACGAGCATGGAACCGGGGCTGGGTATCGCCACCCGGATGGTCGACGACATGCGTGAACTGGAGCCCTCCGCCTGGGTGTTCTGGCAGCCGGTCGAGGACTCGATCCCGCAGGCGGCGGCCGGCAAGAACTGGGGCAGCATCCATGTCCCGTTCAACTGCACGGCGTCGGACACCCTGGAGACCTGCCCCGTCAAGGCCAACTCCAAGTTCCACACCATCCGCAACTTCACGCACTACATCCGGCCCGGCGACCACTTCGTGAAGACCGACGACCCGTCCACCGTCGCCGCCGTGAAGGCGTCCGGCCGTGCGGCGACGGCCGTGCACGTGAACAGCGGCACGACCGCCCGTTCCGTGACCCTGGACCTGTCGCGCTTCGGCAGGGTCACGGGGAAGGCCTCGGTCACGCCCGTGGTCACCAGCGCCGACGGCGCGCTCGTCCAGGGCACGCCGGTCCGGGTGACCGACCGGTCGGCGACGCTCACCGTTCCCGCGAAGTCGGTCACGACCTTCCTCGTCGACGGCGTCAGCGGAGTGGCGAAGGACGCCGCCCTCGTCCAGCCCGGGCACGTCTACCGGCTCCAGGGCACCCAGAGCGGCAAGTCGCTGACCCCCTCGGACGACGGCACCGGCGTCGTCATCCGCACGACCGACGCCGCGAACCCCGAACAGCTGTGGTCCGTACGACAGTTGACGCCCGGCAACGACAACCGTGAACGCTACGCCCTCACCAGCGCCACCACCGGCAAGCGGCTCGCCGTGCGCGACAACGTGGCCGTACTGGAGGCCCCGAACACGAACACGGACCCGGCGGCGGGTGAGCCCGACAGCGGCGCCCAGTGGATCCTGTCGACCACCGGCGACGGCACCTGGACGTTCGTCAACGCCGCCACCGGCAGGCTGCTCGACGTCACCGGGCAGTCCTCGACGGACGGCGCGAAGGTGTCGACGTACACACCGACCTCGGCGGCGAACCAGCGCTTCGCCGTGCTCGACGAGACCGTGCTGCGCACCGAGCCCGCCAAGGTGTTCACCGTCCCGGGCCTGCGGCCCGAGCTGCCGAAGACGGTGACACCGGTGTTCCGGGACGGCTCCCGGGGCGCCCTGCCCGTGGTGTGGGACCTGCCGTCGGACCGGGTCTGGCGCAAGCACGGGACCGTGCGGGTCCGGGGCGAGGCGACCGACGCCCTCGGGCGCACGATCCGCGCGAAGGCGGTCGTCACCGTCGACACGATCGCCTCGACGCTGCCCGGCCGTGCCAAGACGTATGTGGGCGGACACCCGGAGCTGCCCCCGACCGTCGTCGGCGTCGGCAGCCACGGCGGCCGGACCGACCTCCCGGTCACCTGGGACCAGGCTCCCGAGGGGGCGTTCGACGCGAAGGGGACTGTCACCCTGCACGGCGTCGCCCGGATCGTCGGCGGCGGTACGGCCGACGCGACCGTACGCGTCCAGGTCACGGCACCGGTGACGGCGAACATCGCGCCCGACTCGGACGTCTCCGTCGCCGCCACCTTCACCGAGAGCGGCTACTCGGCGGAGAAGCTGCGCAACGGCGACCTGTCGGAGAAGGCGTGGTCCAACTGGAAGCCGGGCAACACCAAGAACGCCTCCGACACCGTCACGTTCACGCTGCCGAAGGCCCGCGACCTGAGCAGGGTCGTCGCGCACTTCTACCGGGAAGGGGCCGGCGCGTCCTTCCCGGAGAGCCTCAAGGTGCAGGTGCGGGCGGCCGGCAGCGACAGCTGGACCGACGCGAGCGCACCCGTCCCGGTGGGGACCGAGGGCACGCCGGTGATCGACGTACCGCTGACGGCGGGTCCCGCCGCCGGGGTGCGCGTGGTCATGACGGCGCGTCAGGGCGGCTACCTGACCATGAGCGAGATCGAGGTGTACGCCAAGTCCCCTGGTGTCTCCGCCGATTCGGCCGCCGCGTCGATCGAGGTCGAGGGTGTGCCGGTGGCGTCCTTCGACCCCGATACGACCGACTACCGGGTCAGGACCGCCGATCCGGCGCGGGCCGAGGTCACGGTGACGACTCGTGACCCCTATGCGAAGGTCGCGGTCGAGACGATCCGGGACCATGGCAGGACGCTGGCCGTTGCCACGGTGACCAGCGAGGACGGGACGATCGCGACGACGTACCGGGTGGCACTCGTACGCCGCTGAGGCACACCCTTGAAAGCCGGAGGGAGGGGAACCGCTCGGTTCCCCTCCCTCCGGCTTTCAGCGTCTCAGGTTCGCCCGGATGGAGGCGGCGACTACCGCGTCCCGCTCCGCCCGGCTGAACAGACCCTGGGACTGCCAGCCGTCTGCGAGGACCCGGACCGCGTCGAGGAAGGCCTGCTGGGTGGCGAAGGGAGCCCGCGCCCAGAGGACGTCGAGGTAGGTCAGTCCGTCGGCGCGGGCACGGTTCGGTACGCCCGAGGTGGCCGTGCCGAACACCACGACGGGCTCGGAGCGCTTGAAATAGGCGTGGTAACGGGCCGTGTCCGCGATGTGGAACGGGGCCAGGACCAGGCCGTGCGTGGTGAAGTGCTGCGGGCGCCCCTCCGGTTTGACCGAGGCGGCGAGATCGCCCTGCAGGGTGAAGTCCTTGTAGAAGGAGAAGGTCCGGAGGGTCGTGGCCGTACTCCGGGCGACCAGCAGGACCGGGCCGTGGAACACGGACTGGACCGTGGGGTCGTCCACGGCCCGTTCGACGCGCAGCCGGTAGGGGGCGGAGACGGTGATCCGGTCACCGCGCTGCCAGTTCCTGCTCAGGGTGAGGTAACTGCCGGGGACGGCCCCGGCCGGCTGCGCCACCCCGTTCACGGTGACGGTGAAGCCTCCCGTGGCCCAGGACGGCACCCGCAGCTTCAGGTCGAGGGTGCCCCCGCCCTCGCGGAACGTCAGGGTGCGCACGCCCTCGGCCGGGAAGTCGCTCGTCTGGTCGATGACGATGCCCCGCTCAGGCCAGCGCAGGGTGGAGGCGAGGTACAGGTTGACGTACAGCGCGTTGCCGTCGGCGGAGCGGAAGTACACCGAGTCCTGGTACTTGGTGTGGTTCTCCATGCCGGTGCCGCCGCAGCAGGTACCCGTGTTGTCGTACTGCCGCACGACTCCCGGTCCCATGCCGACGAAGTAGGTGACCTCCGGACTGGTCGTACTGCGGGCGTCCCGGCGGGAGGCGAGGATGTGGTTGGTCAGACCCCGTTCGTAGTAGTCCATGTATGCCGGGTCGGGCGTGTGGAAGAAGAGCTGGCGGCTCAGCTTCAGCATGTTGTACGTCGCACACGTCTCGGCGTTGTTGTCGGCCAGCGTCGCCGCGATCGCGTTCCGCGCCCGGAACATCTCGGCCTGGCCCGTGCCGCCCAGACTGTACGTCCGGGGGCCCGCGACCATGCCCCAGAAGTTGCGGGCGGCGGTGGCGTACCGCGCCTCGCCCGTCTGGTCGAACAGCCTTGAGTAGCCGGTGAATTGGGGGATGTGCTGGTTGGCGTGCCGGCCGTCGAGGACATCCTGGTTGGCGACGCAGGCGTCGAGCAGCGCGGTGTTGTCGAAGCAGCGGGCGGCGGCGAGGTGTTCGGCCTTGCCGGTGAGGGCGTGCAGGTCGGCGAGCACCTCGTTCATACCGCCGTACTCCCCGGCGATGTAGATCGACCACATACGGTCGAGCTGCGCCCGGGGCAACCGGCTGAGCCTGCTGTGCACCCAGTCGCCCATCTTCGAGGCGATCGTCAGGGCCTGCTGGTTCCCGGTGAGGGTGTGGGCGTCGAGGAGGCCGCGCATGAGCTTGTGGCAGGTGTAGTAGGGCGCCCAGATGGTCGGGTAGGTCGTGTAGCTCTCCAGCAGGATGAACTGGGTCTCCGGGTACGCGGCCAGGAACCCTGGGTGGCTGGGTTTGGGCGATCCGTGGTCCGCCAGGGCCTGTTGGCACTCGGCGAGTGCGGTGACCAGGTAGTCGAGCTTGGTCTTCAGCGCGGCCTCTCGGGTGTCGGCGTACGCCTGCGCCATGAGGCTCAGGAAGTGGCCGCCGAAGTGGCCGCGCAGATTGCCGTCGGCGGTCTCCCAGCCGCCGGGCGGCTGCGCGCCCCGGGTGTCGAGCCCGGCGTTGGCGCGGAAGACGGCCAGGATGCGGTCGGCCGGGTAGGACCTGGCGTACTCCAGCATCAGATCGCGCTTGCGGCGGAACACCCCGTCGCCCAGGGTGACTTGGTCCAGCGGGAAGGGCTGCACGGACCAGCTGGACGGTACGGGCGCGGGGAGCGCGGCGCCCGACGAGGGCGACGCGGGGAGGACGGCGCCCGAGGCCGCGTGGGCCGCCGGGACCGCGTAGGCCAGCGGTGCGGCGGCCACGCTTCCGGCGGCGAGCCTCAACAGGCCCCGTCGGGTGGGTGGTTGGGTCATCTCGGGCTCCGATCGTGGGGTTTCGGGATGCCTGATCCGCAGAGTGCGCCTGTCTGTCCGCCTAGGTTTCCGTCGTCGGCAGCCATACGCGCATCGTCGAAGGGCCGCGGTTCGCCCAGGAGTTGTAGGGGACGAGGACGATTTCCGTGCGCTCGGCGGCGATTACGGTCGTCCGGTCCAGTGGGAGGTACGGCCATACGGAGTCGCCGGGGCCGTCCTGTCCGGCGAGTTCGCCCGGCGCGACCACGCTGCCCTCCGGCCCGTCCTCCGGCTCCGCGGACGGATCCACCCGTACGGCGTCGACGTCCCGTCCGGCGGGCAGGTCCACGGACTCGGCGCAGTACACCAGCGGGCCACGCTGGACGGCGGCCGTGCCGCGTACGGCGTCGATGCGCGGGTCCGGGGCGATCCACCGGGGTTTCACGGGGAGTTCGAGACGTATCTCGTCGCCGGGCCGGAAGAGCCGGGTGATGTCCGCCGTGCCCGGGGGGACCGTGCGGCAGGTTCCGTCCGGGTCGACCAGGTAGGCGGTGGCGCCCCGGGTCCAGGCGGGGACGCGCAGGGACAGGGTCCAGGGGTGGTCCTGGGGCGAGCGGTCGACGCGTATCGACACGTCGCCGCCGGACGGGTAGTCCGTGCGGACAGCGAGGGCGACGCCGTGGCCGCCGGTCAGGGTCGTGGAGATCTCCGCGTCGGCGTACTGGTGGAGCTGGATGCCGTGGTCGTCGGCGGTGGCCAGGTAGGCGGGGAGCTGGGCCAGGGTGCGGGCCACGTTCGTGGGGCAGCAGGAGACGGCGAACCAGGGGGCGCGCAGGCTCGATTCGGCGCGCGGGCTCACCTCGTCGGCGGCGGGCACGGCCCCCCGGTGGCGCCGGTGCAGGGTGTTGGCGTAGAAGAAGGACCGGCCGTCCTCGGCCGGGGAGGTCGCGACCACGTTGAACAGGGTCCGCTCGGCGAGGTCGGCGTAGCGCGGGTCGCCGGTGGCCAGGAGCAGCCGCCAGCTGAGCTGTACGGACGCCACGCCCGCGCACGTCTCCGAGTAGGCGCGGTCGGGCGGGAGGACGAAGTCGTCGCCGAAGGCCTCGTCGCGGTGGTGGGATCCCATGCCGCCGGTCAGATAGGTGCGCCGGGCGACCGCCGCCTCCCACTGGCGTTCGACGGCCGCGAGGAGTTCCTCGTCGCCCGTCTCCACGGCCACGTCGACCGCGCCGGAGGCGAGGTAGAGGGCGCGGACTGCGTGGCCGCGCAGCACCGTGGCCTCCCGTACCGGCAGGTCGTCCTGGTGGTAGGCGCGGCCGAACTCGCCGTCGGCGAGGGTGCCTTGGCCTCGGCGTTCGATGAACAGGGCGGCCTGGTCGAGGTAGCGTTCCTCGCCGGTCAGCCGGGCCAGTTCCACGAGGGCCGTCTCGATCTCCGCGTGACCGCAGACGCCTTCGATGCCGTTCCGGCCGAAGGTGGCGCAGATGTGGTCGGCGGCACGCAGGGCGATCTTCGTCAGCTCGCCCTCGCCTCGGGTCCTGGCCTGGGCGATGCCGGCCTGGATCAGGAATCCGTAGCAGTAGAGTTCGTGGCCCCATTCGAGGTCGCTGTAGCGGGGCTGCTGTCCGGGGTTGCCGAAGGCCGTGTTCAGATAACCGTCCGGCTGCTGCGCGGACGCGACGGCTTCGGTGAGCGCGGCGATGTCAGCGTCGAGGAGGGTTTCGGTGCCCGTGCCCGTGCCCGTGCCTGTGCCCGTCTGCCAGGCCATCGCCTCGAGGAGCTTGTAGATCTCGGAGTCCGCGAACTCCCTTCCGCGCCGGTCCCGTTCGATGCGGCCCTCGGCGACGGCCCGGAAGTTGCCGGTCCAGCCGGTGCGTTCCATCCAGTCACGGCAGTGCTCGAGCGTGGCGGTCGCGTTGACGTGCCGGCGCCGGGCCCAGAAGCCTCCCGTGATCCGCACCTCGTCCAGGCCGAGGGGGCGTAACCGTCCCCGGGTCGGGGCCACGGGCAGCGCGGTCGACAACTCTCGGTTCTCACTCACCCATCGATGCCTTTCCATCCGGTTCATTCGGTTCGTCTTGGTCAGCCCTTCAGCGCGCCCGACATGAAGCCCCGTACGTAGTGCCGTTGCAGCAGCAGGAAGAGGAGGAGGCAGGGCACCGCGAGCACCACTACGCCCGCTTCGGTGGCCCCGTAGTCGACGGCGCCCATGCTCTGCTGGCGCAGGTTCGCCACGGCCAGCGGCAGGGGTGCCTTCTCACTGTCGGAGATGAGGATCAGCGGGGCGATGAAGTCGTTCCAGGCCGCGAGGAACGCGAACAGACCGACGGTGATCAGCCCCGGTCGTACGGCGGGGAGCAGGACCCGGCGCAACGCGCCGGACGTGCCGCAGCCGTCGACGAGTGCCGACTCCTCCAGTTCACGCGGGACCGCCTCGAAGGAGATCCGCATCATGAAGGTGGCGAACGGCAGTTGGAACATGGCCAGGACCAGGCTCAGCCCGATGAGCGAGTTCTGGAGGTGCAGCCGGCCGAGCAGCACATAGAGGGGGATGAGCAGGGTGGCGTACGGGACCATGAGGATGGCCAGGGTGAGCAGGAACAGCAGATTCTTGCCCGGGAAGTCGAAGCGGGCGAAGGCGTAGCCGCCCAGCAGGGACACCCCGAGAGTCAGCGCGACGGTGAGCGCGGAGACGACGGTGCTGTTGAGAAGGTACTGCCACAGGCCGGCGTCGTAGTCGAGGAGCGTCCGGTAGTTGCCGAGTCCGTGGCCGGACTCCTGTGCGGTGCCGGGCTGTCCGCTGACCGAGGCCCAGGCGTTCCACACCAGGGGGAAGAGGAAGATGACGGCCAGGCCGCCGGCGACGACGTAGTAGGGCGTACGGCCCAGGGCGCGGGTCAGCAACTCGGTCTCCCTTCCCATGACTTGGGGGTTGTGGCTGGTTGGCTCGTGACTCGTCGGCTCATGACTCGTCCGCGCGGCGCAGGCCGCGGAACTGGACGGCGTTGAGCAGGAGCAGGACGCCGAGCACCAGCACCGAAAGGGCCGCCGCCGTACCGAGGTTCATCCGCTGGAAGGCCTCCCGGTAGATCAACTGGACGACGGTGACCGTGCTGTTGTCCGGTCCGCCCTTGGTGAGGACGAAGAACTGGTCGAAGGCGAGCAGCGATCCGGTCACGCAGAGCAGCAACGTGAGCGCGATGGAGGGGCGCAGCAGCGGCAGCGTGATGGAGCGGAAGATCTGGCTCCGGCTCGCGCCGTCCATCCGGGCTGCCTCGAACACCTCGTGGGGGATGCGCTGGAGGCCCACGAGAAGGATCAGCATGTAGAACCCGGCGAACTTCCAGACGATGAGGAAGACCGTCGAGAGGAGGGCTGAGGTCGGGGTGCCCAGGAAGGACACCGGGTCGTCTACGAGGCCCAGTTTCTCGAGGACGCTGCTGAGGGGGCCGGTGGTGGGGCTGTACAGGCCCCAGAAGAGCAGGGACGCGGAGGCGAGGCCGAGGGCGCTGGGCAGGAAGTAGACCGTACGGAAGAAACCGGCCCCCGGGCGGGACTCCTGCACCAGCAGGGCGAGGAGGAGGGCGAGGCCGAGGAGGACGACCGTGACGATCACGGTGTAGAGGAGCGTGAAGCGGACGGCCGGCCAGAAGAGGGTGGTGTCGGTGGCGTCGGTGTAGTTCTCGGGGGCGTTGAGGCCCCGGTCGCCTGCGAGGAGGGGCCAGTCGCTGAGGGACATCTGGCCGACGAGGAGCAGGGGGAGCAGGAAGAAGACGGTCACGAATACTGCGGTGGGGGTGGCGTAGGCGAGGCCTTGCGCTTTGCGGGACGTCCACCATTTTCGCCCTGGGGCGGGCCGGGGGTGGGCCTCGCGCCCCGTCGGGCTCCGGTGCGCGGGCGCCGTTCGGTTGGGCGCCTTCACGGGCATGGCTCTCCTCTGCCGTGCGGGTGGGTGGGGGCTGAGCGCGCAGTTCCCCGCGCCCCTGGGGGAGGACGGGGCTGCGCCCCTTTCCTCCCCCAGGGCGCGTGCTCAGTCGGCCAGGGACGCTGTGACTGCCTCGTTGTCCTTGGTTACGTTCGCGGCGTCGCCGAAGGCCGCGTCTCGCATCAGGGTCAGCCAGGGGCCGTTGGGGTCGTTGAAGGTCTGGCCGAACTTGAGGGCGTACGGGGTGCGGCCGTCCGCCACCAGCTGGTTGATGGTCACCAGCCTCGGGTCCGCCTTGGAGTACTTGTTGGACGCGAGGTCGGTGCGGGCCACCACGTCCTTGTGGGCGGCGACCACGTCGACCTGGGCCTCGTCGCCCAGGGACCACGCGAGGAAGTTCCAGGCCTGGTCGGCGGACTTGCTGGTGGCGGAGATGCCGATGGCGTCGCCGCCGACGAACGTGGACTTGCCTCCGTCGGGGCCGGGGATAGGAGCGACGCCCAGGTCCAGGTCCTTGGGCATCAGGCCCAGGGTGGTCGAGGGCATCGGCATGACGCCGACCTTGCCCTTCGGGAAGACGCCGGTCCAGGTGGCGCCGGTCTCGTCGCGGGCGCCGGGGGCGACGATGTCGTCCTTCACCCAGCCGCGGTAGGTGTCGTACACCTTCTTGGCCGTGGCGGAGTCCAGGGTCGCCTCGGTGCCGTCCTTGTTCAGGACGTCCTCCCCCGCCGCCCAGATGGACGGCCACCAGGTGAAGACGCCGCAGCCACCGCAGTTGCCGCCGAAGAAGGTGCCGTCGACTCCGCCGCCGAGCGCGTCCACGGCGCGGGCCTGCTGGTCCCACTCGGCGAGGGTGGCGGGCGGCTTCTCCGGGTCGAGCTTCGCCTGCCGGTAGAGCTCCTTGTTGTAGAAGAGCACCGACAGATCGAGGGTGTGCGGGACGACGTACTTGCGGTCCTCGTACGTGCCCGCCTTGATGTGCGACTGGGCGAGACTGGCGGCGAAGGGCAGGGCGTCTATGCGTTCGGTGAGGTCGGCGAAGAGGCCGCTGGAGGTGTAGTTGGGGACGAACACCACGTCGGAGGCGAAGAGGTCGGGCAGGTCCTTCGAGCCTGCGGCCGCGCCCACCTTCGCCTGGTAGTCGTCGGTGGGGATGACGGTCAGCTCGATCTGGTTCTTGTGGCCCGCGTTGTACGCCTTGACCAGGGCCTCGCTCTGCGGCCGGGTCGCCGCCCGGGTCCACATCGTCAGGGTGGCGCCGTCGTCGGCGCCCGTGGCGCCGGCCTTTCCCCCGCCGCCGCCACCTCCGCTCCCCGAGCCCTCGTCCCCGGAGCCGCAGGCCGTGACCAGGCTCGCGGCGGCGAGAAGCGCGACAGCGCCGGTGGTGAATCTGCTCAGACGTCCACGTCCGTGTCCACGTGGTCCGGTCGTGCTCCCCATAACGATCCCCCTCGTGTGGGTTCTGCGCCGGAAAGAAACCGAAAAGGCTTTCTGAAAGCTAGGACCCGGCTCACGGCCCGTCAATCCCCTTGCACAGAAGGGAAGTCGGCGACCCTTGCACGGTGGCCGCCGAAACCTGTGAAACTACGCGTGACGCGCCTCGACCGAAACGACTCGCGTACGGTTTACGCAGGCAAGGCGAGAGAAGGAGTTCACCCATGGCACAGGCCACCGGCCCCTCTCGTTCGCAACCCTCCACCCTCAGCGACGTGGCCCGGCTGGCGGGAGTGTCCATCGCCACCGCGTCCAAGGCGCTCAACGGCCGGAGCCAGGTACGCGCCGAGACCCGGCAGCGGGTCGTCGACGCGGCCGAGCGGCTGTCGTTCCGCCCCAACCAGCTGGCCCGCGGTCTGCTCGCCGGGCGCACCGGCACGGTCGGACTGCTCACCAGCGACCTGGAGGGCCGGTTCAGCATCCCGATCCTGATGGGCGCCGAGGACGCCTTCGGCGCGGGCGAGGTCGCCGTGTTCCTGTGCGACGCGCGGGGGGACGCGATCCGTGAACAGCACCATGTCCGGGCGCTGTTGGGGCGTCGGGTCGACGGTCTGATCGTGGTGGGCAGCCGTACGGATCCGCGTCCGTCGCTGGGGCGGGAACTGCCGGTGCCGGTGGTGTACGCGTACGCCCCGTCGGACGATCCCGCCGATCTGTCCATCGTCCCCGACAGTGTCGACGCCGGCCGGCTCGCCGTGGCCCATCTGCTGGCCTGCGGCCGGACCCGGATCGCGCACATCACCGGCGATCCCGGGTATCTCGCGGCGCGGGAGCGTGCCGAGGGAGTCATGGGCGCGCTCGCCGACGCCGGTCTCACCCCGGTCGAGGAACCGCGGTTCGGTGCCTGGTCGGAGGGCTGGGGGCGGGCGGCCACCGCGCTGCTCCTCGACCGGCACCCGGAGGTCGACGCGGTGCTGTGCGGCAACGACCAGATAGCGCGCGGCGTGATGGACGTACTGCGCGAGCGCGGCCGGCGGGTGCCGGAGGACGTGTCGGTCATGGGCTTCGACGACTGGCACGTCCTGACCTCCGGCGCCCGGCCGCCGCTGACCAGCGTCGACCTGAACCTGGAGGAGGTCGGCCGGGCGGCGGCGCACGCCCTGTTCAGCGCGATCGGCGGAGTACGTCGTTCCGGGATCGAGGCGCTGCCCTGCCGGGTGGTCATCCGGGGTTCGACGGCACCGCTGTCCTGAACCCGCCAGGTCCGCCTCACTCGGCGAACTCGGGTCTCACCGAACCCTCTTGACACCTCATCAGCTCGCTCCTACGTTGCGAAAACCTTTCAGGTCCGTTTTCTGTGTTCTGTGCTCTTCGGGTTCATGAACGTCGGCGCCATCGCGACCACACGTCTGTCAGGCAACGGGACAGGGAGCCTCCGATGAGAAGACCGCACGCCTTACTGGTACGACGTCGGCGCACGAGATACCTTCTCGTCGCCCTGCTGCTCACCCTCGCCACCGTCCTCACCGCGCCCCCGGCGGCCGCCGCGCAGACCATCGGCTTCCCCACGTTCAGCGGCCCCGCGGTCCCGGCCCCGCCCGTCGCCCAGACCACCGGCGACATGATGAAGGCGATCTACGACGCGGAGAGTTCCGGTACCGACTTCTGGATGGACCGGCTGCTGACCCGTTCCGGGGACGATCCGGCCGGCCCCTGGCTGATGAGCCGGGGCCGCGGGCTGTTCATGAAGACCCACGACCCGGCGGTCCTCGGTTTCGGCGGCCATGTCGCCTACTGGGAGAGCGTCAACGACCAGAACGCCTACAGCGTCGCCATCAGCCCGGGCACGTTCACCGAGCAGGTCTCGCAGCGCCGGCAGATGCCCAGCCACTGGAACAGCGTCCACACCAGCGGGTCGGTCACGGTCAACCAGACCAAGTTCATCACCGAGAACAACGTGGCCGTGACCAACCTGTCGATCAAGAACAACGGCAGCGCCTCGACCACCCTCCAGCTGCGGGCGACCTCGCCGTACGCCACCACGGGCTCCGGCAGCGAGCTCACCGGCCAGGCGAGCGCGTACAACAACCTGACCACCCTGCGCCCCCGCATCACCGGCGACGGTTTCACGGTCACCAGCGGCGGCCTCAACCGCTCGGTGACGGTTCCGGCCGGGGCCACGGTGACCGCCAAGGTGGTGATGGGCTTCGTCACCGACGAGATCCCCCAGTCGCTCACCGAGTACAACGCCTACGCGGGCTACTCGAACGCGACCGCCTTCGCGACGCACGTCAAGGCCTACAACCTGTGGTGGGCGCAGAACGTGCCCTACATCGACGTACCCGAACCGGCGATCAAGAAGAGCATCTACTACCGCTGGTGGCTGATGCGCTTCAACAACCTGGACGCCGACATCCCCGGGCAGACCTTCCAGTTCCCGACGTCGACCGAGGGCGTCCTCGGCTACAACAACGCGATCGCGCTGACCCAGCCGATGCACATCGACGACCTGAAGTACCTGCGCAACCCGGCCTACGCGTACGGGGACTGGCTGAGCGCCGGCCAGACGTCCAAGGGCGGGCGCTTCCTGGACAACCCGGGTGACCCGGAGAACTGGTCCAACAGCTACACCCAGTACATCGCCGAGGCGGCCTGGAAGAGCTATCAGCTCCACGGCGGCCAGCCGGCCATCGCCGCCAACCTGGCGCGCTACGCGGAAGGCGACGTCAAGGGGCAGCTCGCCTACTACGACCACGACAACAACAAGCTCATCGAGTACGACTGGGGCGCGCTGACCGGCAACGACGCCGACGCGGTCTCCTTCCACTGGAAGCCCGGCAACATGGACCGCGCCGAGTCCGCCTACCAGTACAGCGGAGCCCTGGCCGCCGCGCAGGCCTACGAAGCGATCGGCAACACGGCCAAGGCGAACGAGATGCGGACGCTCGCGACGCAGATCAAGGACGCCATCGTCAACGTCCTGTGGAATCCGAACCGGCAGTTGTTCGAGCACCGGCTGAAGTCGACGAACGAGTGGGTGCCCTGGAAGGAGATCAACAACTACTACCCGTTCTCGGTCGGCGCCGTCCCCAACACGGCGACGTACAAGCAGGCCCTGCGGCTGTTCGACGACCCGGCGCAGTACCCGATCTTCCCCTTCTACACGGCCAACCAGGTCGACAAGCAGGCGGCGGCCGACGCCGGTGAGCCCGGTTCCAACAACTTCTCCACGATCAACTCGACCGTGCAGTTCCGGCTCTACTCGTCGGTGCTGCGCAACTATCCCAACTCGTGGATGAACGCGACCGACTACAAGAAGCTCCTGTACTGGAACACCTGGGCGCAGTACGTCGGCGGCAACACCCAGTGGCCCGACGCCAACGAGTTCTGGGCGGACTGGAACGGCAGCTCCATCAACTACCGCTCCTGGATCCACCACAACATCCTGGGCAGCAGCAACTGGACGGTCATCGAGGACGTCGCGGGTCTTCGGGCGCGCAACGACGCCAAGGTCGAGCTGTCGCCGATCAACATCGGCTGGAGCCATTTCACCGTCAACAACCTCCGCTACCGCAACGCGGACCTGTCGATCGTCTGGGACGACCCGGCCGACGGCGTGGTGCGCTACCCGGGCATCCCGGAGGGCTACTCGATCTACGTCAACGGCAACCGGGCGGCGACCGTCAACTCCCTGGTGCCGTTCACCTGGGACCCGGCCACCGGTGACGTCACCACCAGCGGCACGGTCGGCTTCCACACGGCGGTCGCCGGACTCCAGGCACCCAACCAGGTCGTCCAGAGCAGCCCCCGGATGGTCGACATGCTCGCCAAGGCGGGCGTCGACCTCACCGCCGACCTGACCAACATCGCCACCGGGGCGACCGCTTCGGCCTCCTACACCGGGTCCGGCAGCGGGGTCTCGGGCGCGATCGACGGCTACCCCACCAACGAGCCGTTCTGGGGCGCCGGCGGTTCCCCGAACAGCCAGGACTGGTACGAGCTGAACTTCGGTGCCGCGCGAACCCTCAACGAGGTGCGCCTGTACTTCAAGGACAGCCGCCCGGCGAGTACGACGTACCGGGCGCCGTCCGCCTACAACATCCAGTACTACGACGGCAGTTCATGGGTGAACGCGCCGAGTCAGACCAAGACCCCGAGCGCACCGCGCGCCAACTACAACCTGGTGCAGTTCCCGGCGATCACCGCCCAGCGCGTCCGCGTCCTGGCCACCAACGCCTCCGGCGCCAAGACCGGCCTGACCGAGGTCAAGGTGTTCAACCGGGGCGGCGTCCAGCCACCGCAGCCACCGGCCAACCAGGCCGTCTCCGCGACGCCGTCCGCGTCGTACACCTCGTCCTGGGAGAGTGTCGCCGCGCTCAACGACGGCATCGATCCGCCCTCGTCCAACGACACGGTGAACCCGCGCTGGGGCACCTGGCCGGAGACGGGTCAGCAGTGGGCCGAGCTGACCTGGCCGGCCGCGAGGACCCTGAACAAGGCGGACGTGTACTTCTTCGACGACGACCAGGGCATCGACATGCCCTCCGCGTGGAAGCTCCAGTACTGGAACGGCAGCGCGTATGTCGACGTGCCGGGAGCCGGAACGTACGCGCTCGCGAAGAACCAGTACAACTCCGTGTCCTTCACCGCCACCAGCACGACCCGGCTACGGGTGCTGCTCACCAGCACGGGCAGCAGTTCCGTCGGTCTCCTCGAAGTCAAGGCGTACGGACCCTGAAGGGATGTGCTGAAGTGACCCGTTCCAGATGTACGGCCGTACTCGTCGCCGTGCTCGCCATGGTGGTCGCCCTCCTGGTGGCGACGCCGCCCGCGTCCGCCGCCGTCACGTTCTCCTCGACGGGCGTGAACCAGAACGGCGGCAACTGCCTCGACCTGCCCGGCGGTTCGACGACCAACGCCACCCAGTTGCGGGCGTTCACCTGCAACTCCGGGGCCAACCAGAACTTCGGCTACACCCCGGTCGCCGGGACGTCCGACACGTACACGATCACCACGCAGTCCGGGCAGTGCGTCGATGTCTACGGGGCGTCGACGGCGGACAACGCCACGATCATCCAGTGGCCGTGCCACAGCGGAACGAACCAGCAGTGGCGGCTCGTTCCCGTGACGGTCTCCGGCACCGACAGGACGTTCAACCTGGTGTCCGTCAGCTCGGGCAAGTGCGTGACACCCAGCGGCGGTTCGTCCGCGTCGAACACCAACCTCGTGCAACTCCCGTGTGCCACCGCGAACGGCAGGGTGTGGCGGCTGCCCGGCTTCACCAGCGGCGGCGGCACGGGCACGCACACCTTCACCAACCCGCTGTCCCAGCACGGGCCCGACCCCTGGCTGACGTACTACGACGGCTACTACTACCTCGCCACGACCACCTGGAACTCGACGGTCACCATGCGCAAGGCGAGCACTCTCGCCGGGCTCGCCACGGCCGCCGACCAGGTGATCTTCAACCTGACCCGGCCCAACGGGGCCGGCACGATGTGGGCCCCGGAGTTCCATCTGCTCGACGGCCCCAACGGCAAGCGCTGGTACTTCTACTACACGGCCGGACGTGAGCCGTACGACCTGGGCACCCAGCGCATCCATGTGCTGGAGAGCGCGGGCCTGGACCCCATGGGGCCCTACAGCTTCAAGGCCGACCTGCTCGACCCGACCCAGGACAACACCTGGGAACTCGACCCGGGCATCCTCCAGTTGAACGGTCAGCTCTATCTGCTCGGCACCTTCTACAACGGCTCGCAGCCCATGTTCATCCGGCCCCTGTCCAACCCGTGGACGGCGAGCGGCACCCGCCGGGTGCTGTCCACCCCGACCCTGAGCTGGGAGACGGTCGGCGGCGCGGTCAACGAGGGCGCCGAGGTGCTCCAGCGGAACGGGAAGACGTTCATCGTCTACTCGGCCAGCCACTGCTCCACGCCCGACTACAAACTGGGGATGCTGACGTACAACGGCACCGGCGACCCGCTCAACTCCTCGTCCTGGGTCAAGTCCCCGAACCCGGTGTTCCAGCGGTCCAACGCCAACGGTGTGTACGGGCCGGGCCACAACGGGTTCTTCAAGTCGCCCGACGGCACGGAGGACTGGATCGTCTACCACGCCAACAGCTCCGCTTCCGGCGGCTGCGACATGAACCGCACCACCCGGGCACAGAAGTTCACCTGGAACGCCGACGGCACACCGAACTTCGGTACGCCGGTGGCACTCGGCGTCACACTGACCGCGCCTTCGGGCGAGTAACGGCCTTCTCGGAAGCCTGAGTCGCAGTACCGGTCGGTGCGCAGGCCGACGGTTCGGGAACCACGACCTCCCGGACCGTCGGCTTGCGGATGAGGAGCAGCGCCGCGTCGTCGTGGAGCCGGCCGCCCACATGTGCCAGCAGTTCGTCGTGGAGCGCGTCGAGGGTACGGGAGGGGTCGTCACCGGCGTGGCGGGCCAGTCCTTCGTGCAGCGGGTAGAAGGCGCGGCCCCGGTCGCGGGCCTCGGTGACTCCGTCGGTGTACAGCAGGAGCTGGTCGCCGTCGGTGAAGGGCAGCACCTGGAGGTCGGGGGTGTGCCCGGTCAGGGCGCGCAGCCCGAGGGGCGGGGCCGGATGGGTGGGCTCCACGGCCGAGAGGGCGCCGGAGGCGCGCACCAGCAGCGGAGGCGCGTGTCCGCAGTTCACCACTTCCAGCTGCCCGGACCTCGGGTACCCGGCGACGACAGCGGTGACGAAGTCGTCCGCGCCGAGGTTGCGGGCGAGGCTCCGTTCGATCCGGTCGACGACACCGAGAAGATCGGGCTCGTCGTAGGCGGCCTCCCTGAAGACCCCGAGGACCAGCGCCGCGATCCCCACGGCCGGCAGTCCCTTGCCGCGCACATCGCCGACGATCAGTCTCACCCCGTACGGCGTGGGTATCAACGCGTACAGATCACCCCCGATCCTGGCCTCGGCCGCGGCCGCGCTGTAGCGGACGGCCACCTGGAAGGGGCCGACCGTCGCCGGGACAGGGCTGAGCAGTGCGTGCTGGGCGGTCTCCGCGACCGAGCGGACGGCGGCGAGCACCCGCTCCCGGCGTCCGCGCAGCGCGCTGGCCAGCCCGCTCGCCAGGGTGACGGCGACCAGGGCGGACAGTACGGCGGCCAGTTCCGGGGTCGGTATGCCGTCCCAGTGTCCGAGGGCCGCGCCGAGCACCCCGGCGAGGAGGCCCACGCCGAGGACACCGCGCGGCCCGTTGGTCGTGGCGGCCAGCGCCGGCCCGGCGACGAGCAGCGGCAGCCAGTTCGTCCCCGCTCCGCCGAGGAGGTCGCCCAGGACCACGGCGGAGACGATCAGGACGGGCAGCAGGGACACGCGGTTCCTGAACACTCGTGTCCGTCGATGGTCTCGACCATGGTGTCGGGCCTGACTCATGTTCCGTCCGCAGTCCTCGCCTGTGTCCGGGAGTGAACCCCCGAAATGCCGGTTTCGTCCAGGTGTCCAGGAAACGCGATCAGCCGGGGCCGCTACAAGAAGCGGATTTTCAGATAGTGAGCGAGAGACTCCTGGTCACCCGGTCCGCGATCGGAAGCAGCCGCGCCCTGATCTCCGGCAGCCGGGCGAGCCGGTCGGCGGGCAGGGAGACGCCGAGCGAGCCGATCGTGTCGCCCCGGTAGACGGGGACGGCGACACAGACCGTGCCGAGGGAGTACTCCTCCAGGTCCGTGACGGCCGGGGCCACGGGTGAGGAGTCGATGCGCCGGAGCAGTTCCAGCCGGCTGGTGATCGTTCTCGGGGTGAGGTCGTTGAGGTGGTGGCGGGAGAGATAGTCGTCGCGGGAGGTGCCGTCCAGCTCGCGCAGGACGGTCTTGCCCAGCGCGGTGGCGTGGCCCGCGTCCTCGAAGCCCACCCACAGGTCGACGCGGGGCGCCCGGGGGCCGTCGACGATCTCGGCGACCCGGATCTCGCCCTCCTCGTAGAAGGTGAGGTAGGCGGCGGTCGCCAGCTCGTCCCGCAGCGCGGCGAGCGTGGGACGGACCCGGCTCAGCAGCGCCTGCCCGCCTCCCGAGACCTGCAGCGACCCCAGTTTCTCCCCCAGGATGAACCCGCCGTCGTCCAGTTTCCGCAGGTAGCCGTCGTGGACCAGGGTTCGCAGCAGGTGGTAGGCGGTGGCCAGCGGCAGCCCCGTCTCCCGGGCCAGCAGCTTCGCCGGCGCCCCGTTCTCATGCGCGCTCACCGCCTCCAGCAGCCGGAAGGCCCGCTGGACGGAGGTGATCAGCGTGGGGCCGTCGTGCGCAGCCATAGGACCAGGGTGCGCCCGGCACCCGGCGCGGGCAAGGCGTGAGGGGTCCTGGAGCGTGGGGACGGTATCGGGTCGGCCCCGGTCACCGCACGCCCTGTCTCCGGTATCCCGAACGGTTGTACTGCTTCCAGTTGCTCTGCGTCACCATCCCCCGGCCTTTCGCCAGATCCTGCACCACCGCCTCCCAGCCCGGGTCGTCCAGCGGCTCGTAGCCGGCGCGGACGTACTCGACGAAGGTCCACCAGTTCTCGGGGCCCGGCGTGCTGCCTCCCAGCGCGTTGACGTGGTTGGTCTGCAGGTCGGAGGGCCGGGACGGACCGGGCATCCGGCGGCCCAACACCAAAGCGTCCTCTTTTCGCAACGCGGCCAGTCGTTGGGGAATGTCGCCCGAGCTGAAGCTGTGCGGATGGAGTCGCAGGGCCGGCCGGACCACTGCGAGGAGTTCCGGCTCGGAGTGCGGACCGAGCCCGATGGTGTGGTCGAAAACCCGGCGCAGCCTTTCGCAGATCGCCTCGCTGAGGTACTTGGAGAACCAGTAGGCGTCGCCTTCGAAGTACTGCCGGTCGACACCGATCCCCACCGCGTCGGTGTCGTACACCAGCCAGAAATCGAGGCTTTCGAGGCCGTGGCTCTCCGACTGGCGGAGGTAGCAGGCACGGAGTCGGCCGAGCGGCAGGTGTTCGACCCGTTTGCGGCGCCACGGCGTCCCGCGTCGGACGATGGTCAACGACCGGCCGTCGAATGCGAAGGTCCACCCCGCGTACCGCATGACCATCGAATCAGACATCTGTTCACTTTACCGACGGCAGCCGAGACGGCACAGCCCAACTGCGGTGTGGAAAAGCCGTGTTGCTGTCAGGTGGACGGCCGGTCATCCCGCGACCGCGGCGGCGCCGTGCTCTGTCGCAGCACCAGCCTCGTCGGCACCAGCGTCGTGCCGTGTTCCGTCGCGTCGTGTCTCATCTGTCGCAGCACGCCCTCCACACACAGCCGACCCACCTCGGCGAAGTCCTGGTGCACGGTGGTGAGCGGCGGCAGGAACGAACCCGCCTCCGGGATGTCGTCGAAGCCGATCACACTGACGTCCTCCGGCACCTTGCGGCCGCTCTCGTGCAGCGCCCGCAGCAGCCCCAGCGCCATCTGGTCGTTGGCCACGAACACCGCCGTGCAGTCCGGCAGTTCAGCGATCCGCAGACCGGCGTGATAGCCGGACTCCGCCGACCAGTCACCGCGCACCAGAGGCGGCGCGGTCCGTCCGGCCGCATGGAGTTCGGCGCGCCAGGCGTCGGTGCGGCGCTGCGCGGCGTACGAGCCCTCGGGACCGGCCAGATGCCAGACCGTGCGGTGGCCGAGGTCCAGGAGGTGCCGTACGGCGGTCCTGGTGCCGCCCGCCTGGTCGGTGTCGACCACGGTGTAGCGGTCACCCGCGTCGGAGTCGGCGACGACCACCTGGACGTGCGGCGGCATGGAGAGGGTCGAGTCGTCGAGGAGGTGCACCTCGAGGATGACGATGACCGCGTCGACGGCGAGTTCACCGAGCCGCGAGAAGGCTCCGCGCACCTCGTCCTGCGTCGGCACGGCGACCGGCAGCAGGGTGACCGAGTACCCCTCGTGGGCGGCCGAGGTGGCGATCGCCTCCAGCGTGCGGACGTTTCCCGTGGTGGACAGGCCGAAGGTGATGACGCCGATGGTGCGGAACTCACCGCGTTTGAGGGCCCGGGCGGCACTGTTGGGCCGATAGCCCAGCTCCTTCATCGCCGCGAGGACCTGCCGGCGGGTCTCCTCGTTGACGCCCGGGAAGCCGTTGGACACCCGGGAGACGGTCTGCGAGGACACTCCGGCGACCCTGGCGACGTCCGCCATGGAGGCACTCTGCGTACGACGGGCGGCCCGTTTCCTGGTGCGCGCCCGTGCCCGCGCCGGATCCGCCGAGGTGCCGTCAGCTGTGTCCACCCGTCAATCCTCGCTCTCGGTCCACCAATGCGCCCGACGACTCTTGACCTTCGTCAGGGGAGCGGTGTAGACATGCCGCCATCAGATGTTTACGTAAACATAACAGCCCGTGACCTCTTGTGGGGGTTTCCGCGAGCAGGAATGTTTACGCAAACATCGGGGCGGCGGCGGACCAGCGCCGGTTCGAGACGGACGAGCGAGGCACGACAATGACAACCCTAGAACCGCCGGTGGCCGTCAAACGCGCCCCGGCCCGGCCCGCGGCGAAGAGGGACCGCCGCTCATGGACGGGATGGGGGTTCATAGGCCCGTTCGTGGCGGTGTTCGCCCTCGTGTTCCTGGCCCCCATCGGATACTCGATCTACCTCAGCCTCTTCAGGGACCAGCTGATCGGCGGCACGAGTTTCGTCGGCCTGGACAACTACACCCAGGCCCTGAAGGACGACCAGTTCTGGGCCTCCCTGGGCCGGGTGTCGCTCTTCCTGGCCGTCCAGGTGCCGATCATGCTGGGCATCGCCCTGCTGATCGCCCTGGCCCTGGACAGCGGACGCCTCTACGGCAAGGACTTCTTCCGCATCGCGATCTTCCTGCCGTACGCCGTGCCCGCCGTGGTCGCCACCCTGATGTGGGGCTTCATGTACGGCACCAAGTACGGGCTGGTGGGTGACATCAACAGCGCGTTCGACGTGACCCTGCCCGACCCGCTCTCCAGCGGCCTGGTCCTGGCGTCGATCGGCAACATCGTCACCTGGGAGTTCATCGGCTACAACATGCTGATCTTCTACTCCGCGCTGCGGGTCATCCCGCTCTCGCTCTACGAGGCCGCGGAGATCGACGGCGCCGGGCAGTTCCGCGTCATCACCGCCATCAAGCTCCCCGCGATCCGCGGTGCCCTCGTCATCGCGACGATCTTCTCGATCATCGGCAGCTTCCAGCTCTTCAACGAGCCGGCCATCCTGCGGCCCCTGGCGCGCAACGCCATCACGACCGACTTCACCCCGAACTTCTACACGTACTCGCTGTCCTTCAACGGCCAGCAGCACAACTACTCCGCGGCGGTCGCCATCATCATGGGGCTGATCACCATGGTCATCGCCTATGTCGTGCAGCTCCGCGGCATGCGCAAGGGAGCGTGAACCATGAGCAGCTCCGTCACCACCACCTCCCCGTCCGCATCCGCGCCGGCCGACGGCGGCTCCAAGAGCGCGCCCAAGCTGCGCGTCGGCCGTAAGCACACGCCTGGCCGCCCCAAGCGCAGCATCCTGCTGACCGTGCTCACCGGGCTGATCCTGGTCTACACGGTCGTGCCCCTGATCTGGCTGGTCATCAGCGCCACCAAGACCCAGGACGGGCTGGCCAATTCGTCCGGCATGTGGTTCAGCGACGACTTCGCCCTCTGGTCCAACATCCACGACACGTTCACGTACCACGACGGCATCTTCGTCCGCTGGCTGCTGAACACCCTGCTGTACGTCGTGCTCGGCGCCGGCGGTGCCACGCTGCTGGCGATCCTCGGCGGCTACGCGCTGGCGAAGTTCACCTTCCCCGGGAAGCGCGCCGTGTTCGCCGTGGTCATCGGTGCCGTCGCCGTCCCCGGTACGGCCCTGGCGGTGCCCACCTTCCTGATGTTCAGCAAGATGGGCCTGACCGACACCCCGTGGGCGGTGATCATCCCCTCGCTCGTGTCGCCCTTCGGTCTGTACCTGATGTGGGTCTTCGCGACCGAGGCCATCCCCACCGAACTGATGGAGGCGGCCCGTATCGACGGAGCGGGCGAGGTGCGCACCTTCTTCCAGGTCGCCCTGCCGCTGCTCGCCCCCGGCACCGTGACCGTCCTGCTGTTCACCACGGTCGCGACCTGGAACAACTACTTCCTGCCGCTGATCATGCTCAAGGACCCGGACTGGTATCCGCTGACCCTGGGTCTGGACGCCTGGAACTCCCAGGCCCAGACGATCGGCGGCGACGTCGTCTTCAACCTGGTGATCACCGGATCCCTGCTCACGATCATCCCGCTGATCGCCGCGTTCCTGCTGCTCCAGAAGTACTGGCAGTCCGGCCTCGCCGCCGGAAGTGTCAAGGAGTGACACCCCTCAAGGCCCCACAAACCCCCCTCGGCTTCACCGCGTTTCAACCCTCACCAGTCCCACCCACGAAGAAGTGGAAGCATCTCGATGCGTAGAACCACCGGCCGCCTGATGCGCGGCATAACCCTGCTCTCCGTCCTCGCCCTCGGCGCGACCGCCTGCGGTGGCTCCGACGACGACAGCTCGGACCAGAAGGCCGTCTCCGCCGCGGACATCCAGGCTGCTCTCCAGAAGGGCGGCACGGTCAACGTGTGGGCCTGGGAGCCCACGCTGAAGTCGGTCGCCGCCAACTTCGAGAAGAAGTACCCCAAGGTCAAGATCAACCTGGTGGCCGACCGGTCCGGCGACAAGCACTACACCGCCCTGTCGAACGCCATCGCGGCCAAGAAGGGTGTCCCGGACGTCGCGCAGGTCGAGTACTTCGCGCTGAGCCAGTACTCCCTCACCAAGGGCCTGACCGACCTGGCCCCCTACGGCGCCGACAAGCTCAAGGCCAAGTACACGCCCGGCCCGTGGAACGCCGTGAACGACGGTGACAAGGTCTACGGCCTGCCGATGGACTCGGGCCCGATGGCGATGTTCTACAACAAGACGGTCTTCGACAAGTACAAGATCGCCGTCCCGACCACGTGGGACGAGTACGTCGAGGCCGCGCGCAAGCTGCACAAGGCCGACCCGAAGGTCTACATCGCCAACGACGCCGGCGACGCGGGCTTCACCACCAGCATGCTGTGGCAGGCCGGTTCGCGCCCCTACAAGGTCGACGGCACCAAGGTGACGATCAACTTCGAGGACGCGGGCGCCAAGAAGTACACGGACACCTGGCAGAAGCTCATCGACGAGAAGCTCGTCTCGCCGATCAACGGCTGGACCGACGACTGGTACAAGGGCCTGGGCGACGGCACCATCGCCACCCTGACCACCGGTGCCTGGATGCCCGCCAACTTCGTCACCGGTGTCCCGAACGCGTCCGGTCAGTGGCGCGCGGCCCCGATGCCGGCCTGGACCAAGGGCGACAAGGCGAGCGCGGAGAACGGCGGCAGCTCGCTGACCCTGCCCGAGCTCGGCAAGAACAAGGAGCTCGCCTACGCGTTCGTCGAGTACGCGAACGCCGGTGACGGTGTGCAGACCCGCGTCGACGAGGGTGCCTTCCCCGCGACCACCGCTCAGCTCCAGGACCCGGCGTTCCTGAGCAAGAAGTTCGACTACTTCGGTGGCCAGGAGGCGAACAAGATCTTCGCCGACTCCGCCGCGAACGTCGCCAGCGACTGGTCGTACCTGCCCTTCCAGCAGTACGCCAACTCGATCTTCAACGACACCGTCGGCAAGGCCTACGTCTCCAGCGAGAAGCTGGCCGCCGGTCTGAAGGCCTGGCAGGACGCCTCCGTCAAGTACGGCACGGAGCAGGGCTTCACCGTCGAGAAGTAACAGCTGGGCAGTAACAGCCGAGGAGCGGCCGGACAGCGTCAACGCCGGCCGCTCCTCGTACCCCCCGTACCTGGAAGGACCACCATGACCTCCGCCTCCCCGTCCCGTCTGCCGTACGGGCCGGACGGTGACTCCGCGCCCCGTCTCGCGTACGGCGCCGACTACAACCCCGAGCAGTGGCCTCGGGAGGTGTGGGAGGAGGACGTACGGCTGATGCGCGAGGCCGGTGTCAACATCGTCTCGGTGGGGATCTTCTCCTGGGCCCGTATCCAGCCGGACGCGGACACCTGGGACTTCGGCTGGCTCGACGAGGTCATGGACCTGCTCCACGAGGGCGGGATCGGTGTCGACCTGGCCACCGCGACCGCGTCCCCGCCGCCGTGGCTCACCACCGCGCACCCGGAGATCCTTCCGGTGACCTCCACCGGCGAGACGGTCTGGCCGGGCGCGCGCCAGCACTGGCGCCCCACGTCACCCGTCTTCCGCAGCCACGCGCTCGGTCTGGTCCGGAAGATGGCGGAACGATACGCCAACCATCCGGCCCTGGTGGCCTGGCACATCTCCAACGAGCTGGGCTGCCACAACATCTACGACTTCTCGGACGACGCGGCCCGCGCCTTCCGCGACTGGCTGCGCGCCCGCTACACCACCCTGGACGCCCTCAACCACGCCTGGGGCACAGCATTTTGGTCGCAGCGCTACAGCGACTGGGCGCAGATCCTGCCGCCCCGGCTGGCCGGCTCGCACCCGAACCCGACCCAGCAGCTGGACTTCAAGCGGTTCTCCTCGGACGCGCTGAAGGACTACCTGGTCGCGGAGCGGGACATCCTGCGCGAGTACACGCCCGAGGTGCCGATCACCACCAACTTCATGGTGATGGGCGGCACGAAGGGCATGAACTACCCCGACTGGGCCGGCGAGATCGACTTCGTCTCCAACGACCACTACGTCCACCCGGGCCCGCAGGACCGCGACGAGCTGTCCTTCTCCGCCAGCCTGACCAGCGGTATCGCGGCCGGCCGGCCGTGGTTCCTGATGGAGCACTCCACCAGCGCGGTCAACTGGCAGCACGTCAACGTGGCGAAGCGGCCCGGCGAGCTGGCCCGCGACTCGCTGCTGCACGTCGCGCACGGCGCCGACGCCGTCTGCTTCTTCCAGTGGCGCCAGTCGGCGGCCGGCGCCGAGAAGTACCACTCCGCGATGGTGCCGCACGCCGGCGCCGACAGCGAGGTCTTCCGCGCGGTGGCCGCCCTCGGCCAGACCCTCAAGGACCTGGCGCCGATCACGGGCTCCGAGCGCGAACCGGCCCGCGTCGGCATCGTGTTCGACTGGGACTCCTGGTGGGCCAGCGAGCAGGACTCGCACCCCACCGCCCTGCTCGACTACCGCCAGGAGGGGCTGAACTGGTACTCGGCGCTCCTCTCCCTCGGCATCCGCGCCGACGTCGTCACCACGCGCACCGAGTTCAGCCGCTACGACGTGCTGATCACCCCGGTCCTGCACATGGTCCCGGCGACCCTCGCCAAGGAGCTGACCCGGTACGCGGAGACCGGCGGCCACCTGATCACCACGTACTTCTCCGGTGTCGTCGACGAGAACGACCACATCTGGCTCGGCGGCTACCCCGGCGCCCTGCGCGAGCTGCTCGGCATCCGCGTCGAGGAGTTCGGCCCGCTGCTCGAGGGCGAGTCCGTCGAGGTGGACGGCGGCGGTACGGGCACGGTGTGGACCGACCGGATCGACGTGACCGACCCCGAGGTCGAGATCCTCGCCCACTACCGCTCCGGCGCGTACGCGGGCCGCCCGGCGGTCACCCGCCGTACGACGGGCACCGGTTCGGCGTCGTACGTCTCCACGCGCCTCGGCGCCGACGGCCTCGCGGCGCTGCTGCCGGGGCTGCTCGCGCCGGCCGGGGTCGACAGCGAACTGCCCGAACCCGCCCGTGGGCGCGTCGAGTTGACCGTACGGCAGGGCGGCGACAGCCGGTTCCTGTTCCTGGTGAACCGGAGCGAGGAGGAGGTGCCGCTGCCCGGCCTCGACGGAGAGCGCCTGTCCGGCGGTACCGACGCCGACGGTGTTCTCGTCCTCGCGCCGAGGGAAGTCGCCGTACTGCGCACGCCCGCCCTCTGACGGGCACCTCGCACCACCCCTGAACTCCCCTGATCCAAGGGGCACACCGTCGTGCCCCGTCCGTGCGCACCCGCGTACGGTGCGGGCACGGCGGTCCACCGCAGCGACCACATCCGAGTTGGGAGCACACGTTGGCACGCCGTACCCGCACACGACACCTTCTGGGTGTCGTAGGCATCACCGCTCTGGCCACTTCGGCCGCCCTGGTCAGCGCGCCTTCACCGGACGCACAGGCGGCTGTCGAGGCAGCGGCCTCGTCCGTCACGGTCACCCCCGATCCCTCGTACAAGCAGGAGAGTTTCGAGGGCTGGGGCACCAGTCTGGTCTGGTTCGCCAACGCGACCGGCGACTACCCCCCGGCGATCCGCGAGAAGCTCGCGAAGCTGCTGTTCGGCGACGACGGTCTGGCGCTGAACATCGCCCGTTACAACATCGGCGGCGGCAACGCCCCCGATGTGAAGAACTACCTGCGGGCCGGCGGGGCCGTCGAGGGCTGGTGGAAGGCGCCCGCGGGCACCACCCGCACGGACACCGACTGGTGGAGCGCCGACGACGCGGCCGACTGGAACCCGAACGCGGACCACACCCAGCGCTGGTGGGTGGACCGCATCAAGAAGGACATCACCCACTGGGAGACGTTCAGCAACTCGCCGCCCTGGTTCATGACGGAGAGCGGCTATGTCTCCGGCGGCTTCAACGCCAACACCGACCAGCTGAAGGCCGATTCGGTCGACGACTTCGCCGCCTACCTCGCGGGGGCGACGAAGCGGCTGGAGAAGGCCGAGGGCATCAAGGTCGACACCGTCGACCCGTTCAACGAGCCCAACACCGGCTACTGGGGCACCAAACTGGGTGCGGACGGGCAGCCCGTCGGCGGCCGGCAGGAGGGCGCCCACATCGGCCCCGCGCTCCAGCAGAAGGTGCTCGCCGCGCTGGCGCCCGCCCTGAAGAAGGCCAAGGTCAAGTCCGAGATCTCGGCGATGGACGAGACCAACCCGTCCATCTTCGCGAACAACTGGAACTCCTACTCGCAGGAGTCCAAGGACCTCGTCGACCAGATGAACGTCCACACCTACGGCACCGGGCAGCGCACCACCGTGCGCGACCTCGCCAAGGCGGCCGACAAGCCGCTGTGGATGAGCGAGGTCGAGGGCGACTGGGGCGACGGGCAGAGCTTCACGGACATGCGTCCGGGGCTCGGTCTCGCCCAGCAGATCGTCAACGACCTGCGTGAACTGGAGCCCAAGGCCTGGGTGTTCTGGCAGCCGGTCGAGGACTACGACAACATGAAGCCCGGCGGCGAGTCCGCCAAGGGCGGCAACTGGGGCAGCATCCAGCTGTCGTTCAGCTGCAAGTCGACGGACACGCTGGCGTCCTGCCCGATCTACACGAACACCAAGTTCGACACCGCCCGCAACTTCACGCACTTCATCAAGCCGGGCGACAAGCTGATCAAGGTGGACGACACCTCCAGCGCCGCCGCCGTGACCAAGGACGGCAAGGGCGCCTCGCTCGTCCACGTCAACAGCACCACCGCGGCCCGTGAGGTCACCATCGACCTCTCCAAGTTCCGCACCATCAAGGGCAACGCGACCGTCACGCCGACCGTGACCAGCGCCGACGGCAAGCTCAAGCAGCAGGCCCCGGTCAAGGTCGTCGACGGCAAGGCCACGTACACCGTCCCCGCGCAGTCCGTGACCTCCTTCGCCGTCAAGGGCGTCTCGGGTGTCGCGAAGAACGCCGGCCTGTTCAGCAAGGGCCACTCCTACACGCTGACCGGCGTGCAGAGCGGCAAGGCGGTCACCGTCGCCGCGAACGGCACGAGCCTGGTCATCGGCTCGGCCAACGGCACGGTCGCGCAGAACTGGCAGCTCGTCGCCCGGCACGGCGACAAGGGCGCCCGCCAGCGGTACGTCTTCGCCAACCCGGCCGAGGACAAGCGACTGGCCGTCCGCGACAACGTGCCCGTGGTGGAGCCCGACACGGGCAAGCGGGACCCGGCCACCGAGTGGATCATGTCGACCACCGGTGACGGGACGTGGACGCTGATCAACGTGGCCACCGGCCGTCTTCTGGAGGTCGGCGGCCAGGCGACCAACGAGGGCGCCGCCGTCACCACCTGGATCGCCAACTCCGGCTCGAACCAGCGCTGGAGGGTCACGGACGTGACCGCCAAGAAGTGATCGGGTAGTACGTCTCCCCGAAGGCCGCTTCTCCGCGCACCCCGGCACCCGGGCCGCGGAGAGGCGGCCTTCGCCGTGCCCGGCCCGTCCGACGCGCCCGTCCGACGCGCCCGTCCGACGCGGCCCTTCGACGCGGCCCTTCGACGCGGCCCGCAACCCTCTCGCAACGTCCCGCGCGGTCCACTGGGGCGGTGATGATGCCCGAGGAGATCCCGCGCGTCGAACTGACGCCGGCCGCCGCCGACCTGCTGCGGCGGCTGTACGCGACGCACGGCCCGCTGATGTTCCACCAGTCCGGCGGCTGCTGTGACGGCAGCGCGCCCATGTGCTATCCGGCGGGCGAGTTCCGGACCGGCGGCTCCGACATCCTGCTCGCCGAACTGGTGGTCGAGGGTGTCGTCGAATCGGTGCCGTTCTGGATGTCGCGCAGCCAGTTCGAGGTGTGGAGCCACACCCGGCTGATCGTGGACGTCGTACCGGGGAGGGGCAGTGGCTTCTCGCTGGAGGCACCCGAAGGAGTGCGCTTCCTGATCCGTTCCCGTGTAGTCAACTCCTAGCCTTCCGCGCGCCCCCGGCGCAGCTCATCGTCATCTGGTGTGCTCCCCCAGCGCCCTGCAACAGTTGACGGGACATCAGGGGGGCTGAATGCGTGGCAGCGGACGGTTCGGAACAGGGGGATCCGCGGTCTCGGCCGTCGCGGTGATCGCGACGGTGGCCGGCGCGACCCTGACAGGGGCGGCACCCGCAGGCGGCGCCTCGAGAGCCGCCGGGATCGGGCCCGGTGTCCGCTACGCCCAGTTCGACATCAGGGCGGCCAAGGGGACGACCCACGCCCATCTGCTGAGCGTCGACCTCGGCCACGCGCGCGTCAGGGTCAACCTCCTCCACCCGGGTGCGGTGGCAGCACGAGCCGCCGTCTCCCGGATGAGCGACGCACACGGGGCCGTCGCGGCTGTCAACGGCGACTTCTTCAACATCAGCGAGACACAGCATCCCGGGGTCGCGGCCACGGGGGCGCCCGTCGGCCCGGCGATCGCGAGCGGCGCGGTGCTCAAGGCGGCGGCGCCGAACGGTCAGCGCTTCGGGCCGTCGATGCCACCCGGCGTCACCACCACGGCCGTCCTCGGGGTGGGCACCGACAGAAGGGCCCGGCTGGACAACCTCGCCCTGTCGGGCAGCGTCAGTACGCCGGTGGGGAGCTTCGCGCTCGGCGGGCTCAACCAGTACGCGCTGCCGTTGGGTTCCGTCGGCGCCTTCACCCAGGCCTGGGGCAGCGTCTCCCGCCAGCGGGCGGTGTGCGGCACGGACACGGACCGGGGCGCCGCGTGCGGCACGGACGCCTACGAGGTGACCGTGCGGCGCGGCAGGGTCGTACGGATGGCGGAGTCCGCCGGCAGCGGCGCCATCGCCGCCGACACCACGGTGCTGCTGGGCCGGGAAGCGGGCGCGCGGCAGCTGCGGAAGCTGTACGTCGGCGCGAAGGTCAAGATCAAGAGCCGTCTCGTGGCGGCCAGGAGCCGGGTCCCGTACCGCTTCGCTCTCGGCGGGTATCCGGTGCTGAGGGACGGTCGGCCACTGGCCGGCCTCGACACCGACACCTCCGCCGTGCGCACCGCCGTCGGCATCGCGGACGGCGGGCGCAGACTGCTGCTGCTCGCGGTGGACGGTGCGCCCGATCACCGAAGCGGCCTGACCGTCTCCGAAGTCGCGGCCACCATGCGGAAGTTGGGCTCGGTGGACGCCTTCAACCTGGACGGCGGCGGTTCCACGACCCTCGTCGCCAGAGCGCCCGGCGCGAGCAGGGTCACCGTCCGCAACCATCCGACCGGCGGCGCCGAACGGCCCGTCCCGAACGCGATCGGGGTCTTCCTGACGTCCTGACTTCCTGACTTCCTGACGTCCTGCTTCTCAGGGTTTCAGACTGCTGACGATGTCCGCGGTCGCGGTGAGCCCGCTGTGGATCGTCGGCGCCACGTTCGTGCTCGCCAGATAGAACCCGAGCAGGACACAGACCACGGCGTGACTGGGCTTCAGCGCTCCGTTGCGCAGGAAGACCACCGCCAGGATCAGGAGCAGCACCACCACAGAGATGGAAATGGCCATCGTCAACCTCCTCCGCCACGTCCACTTCGCGGCTTTCGGCCGCAAGTGTGGCGTAGCGGAGGGTTCGTCCGTGCGGCTGACATGACGGCCGAACGTGTGGTGTCGCGTGACTCGTGACTACGGGGACGCCATGCGTCAGGGGGCGCGCAGATCGACCAGTTCGGCCAGTGCCTCCCGGTGGGCGCCCGCCGTGCCATAGGCGATGGAGTCGGCCTTCGCCCGCTTCAGGTACAGGTGGACCGGGTGCTCCCACGTCATACCGATACCGCCGTGCAGTTGCAGCGCCTCCTCGGCCGCCCGGACGGCGACAGGGGCCGCGTAGGCCTGGGCGACGGCGACCGCCACATCGGCGTCGACCCCGTTCGCCAGGGCGTCGGCCGCGTTGCGCGCGGCGGCTCGCAGGCTGACGACCTCCAGCCACAGCTGGGCGAGCCGGTGCTTGAGCGCCTGGAAACCGCCGACGGGCCGGTTGAACTGCTTGCGCTCCTTGAGATGACGTACCGTCTCGGTCAACGTCCATTCCGCGAGGCCGAGTTGCTCGGAGGCGAGCAGTCCGGCTCCGGCCCGCAGGGCCCGGCGTACGGCGGGTTCGGCGTCGCCGAGAAGGCGGCACGGCGCCCCGTCCAGGGCGACCTTCGCCACCGGCCGGGTCAGGTCGAGGGACACCTGCGGGGTGACGGTGGCCGCGGCGGCGTCCACCGCGTACAGGCCGCCGTCGTCGGCGGGCACCAGCAGGACGTCGGCTACGGCCGCGTCCGCGATACCGGTCAACTCCCCGTGCAGACCGCCGTCTTCGAACCGTACGACGGGGTAGGCGCTCCCGGCGGGAACGTTCAGCGGGACCGCGAGGGCGCCGATCGTCGTCGCGGACGCCAGCTGTGACAGCAGCTCGTCGGCCCCGCACTCCAGCAGCGCCTCGGTGGCGACGACGGCACTGGTGAGATACGGGACGGGCGCGACCGCACGACCCAACTCCTCGAGTACGACGGCGACTTCCCGGTGTGTGGCGCCCTGACCGTCCAGCGCCTCGGGGACGAGCAAGCCCGCGAGGCCCATCCCCTCGGCGAGGGCCTTCCACAGCGGGATGTCGTGCGGGGTGTCCGACTCGACGCGGGCGATCACACCCGCCGCCTCGCAGTGGTCGGCCAGCAGATCGCGGACGGCCGCGCGGAGGGCGTCCTCCTCCTCCGAGTACAACAGGTCGGGCTGGGTGCTCATCGGGCGAGGTCCTTCCAGGCGACGTCCTTGTCGGTGCGCGGTTCGCTGGGCAGGCCCAGGACGCGTTCGGCGACGATGTTCAGCAGGACCTCGCTGGTCCCGCCCTCGATGCTGTTGCCCTTGGAACGGAGGTAGCGGTAACCGGCGTCACGGCCGACGAAGTCCACCAGTTCCGGCCGACGCATGGTCCAGTCCTCGTACAACAGGCCTTCCTCGCCGAGGAGTTCGACCTCGAGGCCGCTGATCTCCTGGTTGAGGCGGGCGAAGGACAGCTTCATGCCGGCGCCCTCGGGGCCGGGCTGGCCGACGGCGAGCTGCTGGCGCAGCCGCTCCCCCGCGAGCCGGGCGACCTCGGCCTCGACCCACAGCTTGAGCAGGCGCTGATGCAGGTCGTGGGTGCGCAGCTCCGGGCGCTCGCGCCAGGTCTTCGTGACCGGGCCGATCATGCCGCCCTCGCGGGGCAGCCGCATGCCGCCGATGGCCACGCGCTCGTTGTTCAGGGTGGTCTGCGCGACCCGCCAGCCGTCGCCGACCTCACCGAGCCGGTGGGCGTCCGGGATGCGGACGTCGGTCAGGAAGACCTCGTTGAACTCGGCCTCGCCGGTGACCTGACGCAGCGGCCGTACCTCCACGCCGGGGTCGGTCATGTCGCAGACGAAGTAGGTGATGCCCTTGTGCTTGGGCACGTCCGGATCGGTGCGGGCGATGAGGATGGCCCAGCGGGCGAGATGGGCGCTGGACGTCCACACCTTCTGCCCGTTGACGACCCAGCCGTCCCCGGAGCGGACGGCCCGGGTGCCCAGCGCGGCCAGGTCGGAGCCGGCCCCCGGCTCGGAGAAGAGCTGGCACCAGACCTCCTCCCCCACCCACAGCGGCCGCAGGAACTGCCGCTTCTGCTCCTCCGTACCGAAGCGGAGGATGGTCGGGGCGGCCATGCCCAGGCCGATGCCGATGCGCCGGGGGTCGTTGTCGGGAGCGCCCGCGGCCTCCAGCTCGGCGTCCACGACGGCCTGGAGGGCGCGCGGCGCGCCGAGCCCGCCCAGCCCTTCCGGGTAGTGCACCCAGGCGAGACCGGCGTCGAAGCGGGCCTTGAGGAAGTCGAGCCGGTCGGTGGTGGCGGGCGGCTGCGCGGCCAGCAACTCCCGTGTCCGGCGGACGAGTTCAGCGGCGTCGGTCATGCGGCGGCTCCGTTCTCCAGCGAGGGCAGCACGGCGACCCGTCCGGTGGTGACCCCGTCGGCGACACGCTGCACGGCGGCCGAGGCCCCGCTCAGCGGCACGCGCTCGCTCACCAGCGGCCGAATCGCGCCCTGAGCGGCCAGCTCGGTGAGCTGCTCGTGGCAGTGCTGGACCAGCTTCGGGTTCTTGGTGTTGTAGAGGCCCCAGTGCAGTCCGAGGATCGAGTAGTTCTTCACGAGGGCGTGGTTGAGGCCGGGGCTGGGAATGGTCCCGCTCGCGAACCCGACGACCACGATCCGCCCCTCGAAGGCGACGGCCTTGGCGGACTGGGTGTAGGCCTCCCCGCCGACGGGGTCGTAGATCACGTCGGCGCCACGCCCGCCGGTGGCCTCCTTCACCGCCCCGACGACGTTCTCCGTACGCCGGTCGATGACGACGTCGCAGCCCAACTCCCGTGCCACGGACACCTTTTCGGCCCCGCCGACCACTCCGATGACGGTGGCTCCGGCGGCCTTTCCGAGCTGTACGGCCGCGCTGCCGACCCCGCCGGCGGCGGCGTGCACGAGCAGTGTCTCGCCGGCCTGCAGGGCAGCCCGCCGGTGCAGTCCGAACCAGCCCGTCTGGTAGCCGATGAGCAGGGCGGCGGCCTCGGCGTCGTCCAGCGCCTCGGGGGCCGTGAACAGTCCCCGGGAGTCGGCCACGACGTACTCGGCGAAACCGCCGTACGGCAGCGCGGGGTTGGCGATCACCCGGCGTCCGCCCTCGGTCTCGCCGCAGATCTCGACGCCGGGGGTGAACGGCAGCGGCGGCCTGACCTGGTACTCCCCACGGCACATCAGCACGTCCGGGAAGTTGATGTTCGCGGCCCGCACCTTCAGCAGCACCTGGCCCTCGCCGGGCACCGGCCGCTCCACCTCGCCGAGGACCATCACCTCGCCCGGCTCACCGTTCTGGTGCACTTGCCATGCCTGCATGGGGGGCCTCCACGGGACTGCGTTCGCTTGTTCACCTGACCGGACTCGACCGCATACTAAGCGGTCGCTTGCACATCAGGGAACCGTCGAGGAGCGGTCGTCGGCAGTCGCGTACGTCACGACCGCTCGCCCTTCGCACGAGCGGGCCGCGCCCGTACATGCATCCGCTCCCCCTGCGGCCCGAACAGGCTGAGGAACTCCACGGGCCCGTCCCCCATCGACCCGAACCAGTGCGGCACGCGCGTGTCGAACTCGGCGGCCTCTCCGGACCCGAGCACCACGTCGTGCTCCCCGAGCACGAGCCGCAGCCGCCCCGCGAGCACGTACACCCACTCGTACCCCTCGTGCGTACGCGGGTCGGGCTCCTGGCTGCCGGCCGGGAGGATCACCTTGTACGCCTGGAGCCCGCCCGGCTGCCGGGTCAGCGGAAGATACGTCCGCCCATGCCGTTCGATCGGCTTGGCCCGCACCCGGGGATCGTCGACCGGCGGAGCCCCGACCAGCTCGTCGAGCGCGACCCGGTGCGCACGCGCGATGGGCAGCAGCAACTCGAGACTGGGCCGGCGCAACCCCGACTCCAGCCGGGACAGGGTGCTGACGGAGATACCGGTGGCGGCCGAAAGCCCGGCGAGGGTCGCCCCCCGCTCCTTCCGGATCCGTCGCAGACGGGGGCCCACCTCGGCGAGGACCTGGTCGGCGGCGGGCTCGTCGTTCGTGGCATTCATGCCGCCATTGCAGTTTCGGCAAAGGGGTTTGTCAATACGGCAGGACCGGAGCGACGCTCGCGGTGGAGGTGGTCACCATGACCGGGCAATACGAGACGGACACGTACGCGGACGACATGTACGCGGACGACCTGTACGAGGTCGTCGTCATCGGAGGCGGCGCGGCCGGGCTGTCGGCCGCGCTGGTCCTCGGCCGGGCCCGTTGCCGCACACTGGTCGTCGACGCGGGCGAGCCGCGCAACGCGCCGGCGGCACATATGCAGGGCTATCTGTCCCGCGACGGCATGTCGCCGGCCGAGTTCCTGGCGGTGGGGCGTGAGGAGGTCGCCCGGTACGGGGTGGAGCTGGTCGTCGACAGGGTGGTTGACGTCGTCAGGGGCGAGGGCTTCACGCTGACCCTGGCGAGCGGGAACCGGAGGGTACGGGCCCGACGGCTGGTCGTCGCGACAGGGTTGCGCGACGAACTCCCCGAAGTACCGGGCGTCGCCGAGCACTTCGGACGGGACGTGCTGCACTGTCCGTTCTGCCACGGCTGGGAGGTGCGGGACCGGGCATTCGGCGTGCTGGCCTCGGCCCCGGCGAGCGTGCACCAGGCGATGCTGGTCGCCCGGTGGTCGAAGGATGTGACGCTGTTCCTGCACACGGTCGCGGAGGAGGAACTCACCGACGAGGCCCTGCGCGGGCTGGCGAGGGCAGGGGTGAAGGTCGTCCCCGGCGAGGTCGAGTGCCTGACGTCGGACGCCGGCCGTGTCACCGGCGTACGCCTCAGGAACGGCACGACGCATGCCCGGGAGACGGTGTTCGTCGCGCCCCGGCCCGTCCCGCGCAACGCCCTGTTCGAATCCCTGGGCGCGGAACTGACGGAGACCCCGTTCGGCACGTACCCGAAGGTGGACGCGACGGGCCTGACGACCGTGCCGGGCGTCTGGGCGGCCGGGAACGCGATCGGCTTCGGCGAACAGGTGATCAACGCGGCGAGCGGCGGCTACCGCGCGGCCACGGCGATCGTGGCGGACCTGGTGTTCTCGGAGGTGTCGCCCGGTACGTAGCGCCTGCGGCGGTGCGGGGGTGCTGGGGTACTGCTGGTCGTGCCGTTTCGACCAGCAGCGAATGCATGGCGGCGGACGCACCCCCGCACGGGGTCTGTCGTGGCAGCCCCGGGTGTGCATCCGCCACCCCCGTTGCACCATGGCTGCATGCTTCTGACCAGGCTCGCCCACGTGTCCCAGGAAGTCGCCGCCACCTCGGCCCGGTCACGCAAGATCGCGCTGCTCGCCGAACTGTTCCGGGACGCGGGCCCGGACGACGTGCCGATCGTCATCCCCTATCTCGCCGGGCGTCTGCCGCAGGGCCGGCTCGGCATCGGCTGGAAGGTGCTGGACCAGCAGGTCCCCGGCGCCGCCGAACCCTCACTCACCGTCCTCGACGTGGACGCCCGGCTGACCGCGATCGGCGCGGTCACCGGCGGCGGCTCGCAGGCCGAACGCAGGCGCCTGGTGGGTGAGTTGCTGGCGGCCGCCACCGCGGACGAGCAGCGGTTCCTGTTCGCGCTGATCACCGGCGAGGTACGGCAGGGGGCCCTGGACGCGGTCGCCGTGGAGGGCCTGGCGGCGGCCACCGAGGCCCCGGCCGCGGACGTACGGCGGGCGGTGATGCTGGCCGGCGCCATCCAGCCCGTCGCGCAGGCACTGCTCGCCGACGGACCGACCGCGCTCGCCCGTTTCCGGCTCACCGTGGGCCGGCCCGTCCTGCCGATGCTCGCGCACAGCGCCTCCTCGGTACGGGAGGCTGTCGAGAAGCTCGGCGCGTGTGCCGTCGAGGAGAAACTGGACGGCATCCGGGTCCAGGTCCACCGGGACGGCGACGACGTGCGTCTCTACACCCGCACGCTCGACGACATCACCGACAGACTGCCCGAACTGACCACCGCCGCACGGACGTTGAGAGGCGAGCGGTTCATCCTGGACGGCGAGGTGATCGCCCTCGACGCGACCGGGCGCCCGCGTTCCTTCCAGGAGACCGCCGGGCGCGTCGGCTCGCGCGTGGACGTGGCGACGGCGGCCCGGGAGACACCCGTGTCGCCCGTCTTCTTCGACGCCCTGTCGGTCGACGGCCACGACCTCCTCGACCTGCCGTTCGCCGAGCGGCACACGGCTCTGGCCCGCCTGGTCCCCGAGCCGATGCGGGTACGGCGTCTGCTGGCCGGCGGTCCCGCCGATCTGTCCGCCGCCGAGCGGTTCCTCGCCGACACCCTCGAGCGCGGCCACGAGGGCGTCGTCGTCAAGGCCCTCGACGCCGCCTACAGCGCGGGCCGGCGCGGTGCGGCCTGGCTGAAGGTCAAGCCCGTACACACACTCGACCTGGTGGTGCTGGCGGCCGAATGGGGGCATGGACGCCGTACCGGCAAGCTGTCGAACCTCCATCTCGCGGCGCGCAACCCCGACGGGTCCTTCGCCATGCTCGGCAAGACCTTCAAGGGCATGACCGACGCGATGCTGACCTGGCAGACCGAACGGCTCCGGGAGCTGGCCGTGTCCGACGACGGCTGGGTGGTGACCGTACGGCCCGAACTGGTCGTCGAGATCGCCTACGACGGACTCCAGCGGTCCACCCGCTACCCGGCCGGGGTCACCCTCCGCTTCGCCCGCGTCCTCCGCTATCGCGAGGACAAGACGCCGGAGGAGGCGGACACGGTCGAGACCCTGCTCGCCGCACACCCGGAGGCGACCCGGTGACGGAGAGGCCGCCCGGGCGGGTGCGCCGCAGCGCCGGCCTGCTGCTGTTCCGCCGGGCCGCGCCCGGTCAGGAGATCGACGGTCTGGAGGTGCTCCTCGGCCACATGGGCGGGCCCTTCTTCGCCCGCCGCGATGCCGGGGCCTGGACGATTCCCAAGGGCGAGTACGGGGACGGGGAGACGGCCTGGGACGCGGCGCGCCGCGAGTTCCGGGAGGAACTGGGGCTGGCGCCGCCCGAGGGCGAGGCCGTACCGCTGGGCGAGGTCCGGCAGGCCGGCGGGAAGCTCGTCACGGCGTGGGCGGTCGAGGCGGACCTCGACCCGGCCACCGTGGTGCCGGGCACCTTCCGGATGGAGTGGCCCCGGGGGTCGGGACAGGAACGGGAGTTTCCCGAACTGGACGAGGTGCGGTGGTTCGGGCTCGAAGCGGCGCGAACGGTGATCGTGAAGGCGCAGGGCGGGTTTCTGGACCGGCTGACGGAGCACTCGGGGCCCTGAGACCGTGCCGGTGGCCGGCCGCGTACACGTTGCGGGGGCCGTCGGCGCGCGGGAAGGTCGAAGGACAGCCCTCGAGCAGGAGGCACGGCATGCCCATCGCGACGGTGAACCCGGCGAACGGCGAGACGCTCAAGACGTACGAGGCGATGAACGGCGAGGAGATCGAACGCAGGCTCGCGACCGCCGAGGCGGCCTTCCGTACGTACCGTACGACCGGCTTCGGCGAGCGTGCCCGGCTGTTGGGCCGGGCCGCCGGCCTGCTCGACGAGGACCGGGACGACATCGCCCGCACCATGACGACCGAGATGGGCAAGCCGGTCAAGCAGGCCCGCGCGGAGGCCGCGAAGTGCGCGAAGGCGATGCGCTGGTACGCCGACCACGCCGAGGAACTCCTCGCCGACGAGAAGCCCGCCGAGGCCGACGTCAAGGACTCGGGCGGCTCCCGTGCCGTGGTCCGTTACCGGCCGCTGGGGCCGGTGCTCGCGGTGATGCCGTGGAACTTCCCGCTCTGGCAGGTGATCCGCTTCGCCGCGCCGGCCCTGATGGCGGGCAACGTGGGCCTGCTCAAGCACGCCTCGAACGTCCCGCAGACCGCCCTCTACCTGGAGGACCTGTTCCGGCGGGCGGGTTACCCCGAGGGCTGCTTCCAGACGCTGCTGATCGGGTCGGGCGCGGTCGAGGAGATCCTGCGCGACCCCCGGGTACGCGCGGCCACGCTCACCGGCAGCGAGCCCGCCGGGCGCGCGGTGGCGTCAGTCGCCGGGGACGAGATCAAGCGGACGGTGCTCGAGCTGGGCGGCAGCGACCCGTACATCGTCCTGCCGTCCGCCGACGTCGAACGGGCCGCGCAGGTCGCGGTCACCGCGCGTGTGCAGAACAACGGGCAGTCGTGCATCGCCGCCAAGCGGTTCATCGTGCACACGGACGTCTTCGACGCGTTCACCGAACACTTCTCGACGGCCATGGCGGCGCTGAAGGTCGGCGATCCGCTGGCCGAGGACACGGAGGTCGGACCGCTCGCCAGTGAGCAGGGGCGCGCGGACCTGGAGGCGCTGGTCGACGAGGCGGTGGAGAGCGGCGCGACGGTCGTGTGCGGTGGCGAACGTCCCGAGGGTTTCATGGACAGGGGCTGGTACTACGCGCCGACCGTCCTCGCCGACGTGACACCCGAGATGCGCATCCACCAGGAGGAGACGTTCGGCCCGGTCGCGACGCTCTACCGTGTGGCCGACCTGGAGGAGGCGTTGGCGATCGCCAACGACACGCCCTTCGGCCTCAGTTCGAACGTGTGGACCCGTGACGAGGCCGAGGTGGACCGCCTCGCACGGGATCTGGAGGCGGGCGGCGTGTTCGTCAACGGGATGACCGCGTCCCACCCGGCGTTCCCGTTCGGCGGGGTCAAGCGGTCCGGATACGGGCGTGAGCTGTCGGGACACGGAATCCGAGAGTTCTGCAACATCACCACGGTATGGCACGGAGCGTGAGCGTTCCGCGGCTACGATCGCCCTTGTGAACCGCGAAGTGACTCTGCCTCTGATCGTCGACGACCGCGGCACGTTGCAGGTTGCCGCCTCCGACGTCAGCAAACTGCTGCGCACGGTCGGCGGCCGCTGGCTGCATCTGGTGGAGGCCGGCCAGGACCTCGACGAGGACACGGTGGCCGCCCTCACCATCGAACTGGCCAAACTGGCCGACCGAATCGACGTGGCCTGCATCGCCCACAGCAGCGGCAGTACATCGTGAGAGGGGGCAGCTGACCGACCTGCTTTCAGGGGCGCGGGGAACTGCGCGACCAGCCCCCACCGCCCCGCAGCCGACGAACTACCGAATCGGCATCCCCGACAGGGTCCGCGCGATCACCAACCGCTGAATCTCACTCGTACCCTCGAAGATCGTATAAATCGCCGCATCCCGATGCATCCGCTCCACCGGGTACTCCCGGGTATACCCGTTCCCCCCGAGTATCTGAATCGCCTGCCCCGTCACCTTCTTCGCCGTCTCGCTCGCGAACAGCTTCGACATCGACCCCTCCGCCGCCGTGAACGGCTTCCCGTTGATCGCCATCCACGACGCCCGCCACGTCAGCAGCCGCGCCGCGTCGATGGACGTACGCATGTCGGCGAGCTGGAAGGCGACCCCCTGGTTGTCGATGATCGGGCGGCCGAACTGCTCACGGGTGCGCGCGTAGTCGAGGGCGACCTCGTACGCCGCCCGGGCGGTGCCGACGGCCATCGCGGCGACGGCCGGCCGGCTCGCCTCGAACGTGGCCATCGCCGCGTTCTTCACCCGCTCGCCGCCGGACTTGGCCCGCTCGTGGGCCCGGGCGAGGCGCTCGTCGAGCTTCTGCTTGCCGCCGAGCAGGCAGGAGCCGGGAACGCGCACGTTCTCGAGGACGACCTCGGCGGTGTGCGAGGCGCGGATGCCGTGCTTCTTGAACTTCTGGCCCTGGGACAGGCCGGGCGTGTTCGGCGGGACGATGAACGAGGCATGACCCTTCGAGCCCAGCTCCGCGTCGACCACGGCGACGACCACGTGGACGTTGGCGATGCCACCGTTGGTCGCCCAGGTCTTCGTACCGTTGAGGACCCATTCGTCCTTGGCCTCGTCGTACACGGCACGCGTGCGCATGGAGGCGACGTCGGAGCCGGCGTCGGGCTCGGAGGAGCAGAAGGCGGCGACCTTGACATCGTTGGCGTCGCCGTACATCTGGGGGATCCAGGTGCCGACCTGCTCCTCGGTGCCGTTGGCGAGGACGCCCACGGCGGCGAGGCCGGTGCCGACGATGGACAGGGCGATGCCGGCGTCACCCCAGAAGAGTTCCTCCATGGCCATCGGGATGCCGAGTCCGGTGGGGTCGAAGTACTGCTGGGCGTAGAAGTCCAGCGAGTAGATGCCGACCTTCGCGGCCTCCTGGATGACCGGCCAGGGGGTCTCCTCGCGCTCGTCCCACTCGGCGGCGGCGGGCCGGATCACATCGGCGGCGAACCCGTGGAGCCAGTCGCGGACCTCTTTCTGTTCGTCGTTGAGCTCCATGGTGAATTCGGCCATGACCCCTCCATCGCTGCACTAGCATGTTACCTACGGTAACTGGAGTCTGTTACTCGTCGGTAGGAAAAGTCAACTCCCGGACACCGATCGGTAGCCCGTTCGATGAGCATGAGCCGATCAGTGCTAGTTTGCGCAAGCGTCACCGAAATCAGCACGGGTGGGGAGAAACCATGGACACCACGCAGCAGAACGATCAGCAGCGGTCCGCCGACCGCCGCCGGCGCGAGCTGCTGGAGGCCGCGGACCGGGTCGTGCTGCGCGACGGCCCCGGCGCCTCGATGAACGCCATCGCCGCCGAGGCCGGCATCACCAAACCGATCCTCTACCGCCACTTCGGTGACAAGGGCGGACTCTACGCCGCCCTGGCCAAGCGGCACACGGACGCCCTGCTCGACTCCCTGCGGGCCGCGCTGGACGCTCCGGCGGAGCGGCGGGAGCGGGTCGAGGCCACCCTGGACACCTACCTCGCGGCGATCGAGGCGCGGCCCCAGGTGTACCGGTTCCTGATGCACCCCGCAGACGCGGTGTCGCCCGGCGATCCCGGGTTCGATGTGCGGAAGCACTCGTTGCCGTTGCTGCGGCTGATGGGCGAGGAGTTGGCCCAGGTGATCGAGGATCGGCTGGATCTTGGTCCCGGGAGTCAGCAGTTGGCTCGGGTGTGGGGGCACGGGATAGTCGGGATGATGCATGCGGCCGGGGACTGGTGGTTGGGGGAACAGCCCTGTTCCCGGGCCGAGTTGGTGCGGAGTTTGGCTGACTTGTTGTGGGGGCGGTTGGCTGCGGCCGGGGATCGCGTGGGTGGGCCCGGGTTCTGAGGGGTTGTGTGTCGGCTGCCGGCCGGTGGGGGCTGGTCGCGCAGTTCCCCGCGCCCCTTAAAGTCCCCGGTGCCAAGCGGCTCGGGTTGTTTGTCGCATGAGTCTCTTGTGGCGCCAGCCCGTTACTCGGTCCGCGTATGTTGTGCCCTCCAAGTGGTCCATCTCGTGTTGGAGGCAGCGGGCGAAGAAGCCCGTGCCTTCGATCCGCACCGGGGCGCCCGTCACCGTGAAGCCCTCGACCGCCGCCTCGTCGTGGCGTTCCGTGCCCGCCTCCAGGCCCGGGAGGGACAGGCAGCCCTCGGGGCCCCGCAGGACCAGGCCCTCGGCCCGAACCAGGCGGGGGTTGACCACGTGGCCGATGTGGCGGACGTCCTCGTCGTCGGGGCAGTCGTAGACGAAGACCCTCAGGGGGCGGCCGATCTGGTTCGCGGCCAGGCCCACGCCCCGGGCGGCGTACATCGTTGCGAACATGTCCTCTACGAGCCGCGCCAGTTCGGCGTCGAAGTGTGAGACTTCCGCGCAGGGGGTGTGCAGAACCGGGTCGCCGAGCAGTGTCAGGGGGCGGACGCGCCCTCGGGTGCCCGGGATGGAGCCTTGTCGCATGGCCGCAAGGGTACGGTCACCCATGTCGCGCGGGTGCCGTGGTGGTGCCGCGATGCGGATCCGGTAAACGGATCTCGATAGGCTGAGGTCCACACCACGTGGCCGGAGGCAGAGGCGCGGCGCGTACGCAAGGAGGATCGAGATCTGATGGCAGGCAACTCGGACCCGCTCACTCCGCGGGCCAAGCTGGCGGTGACGGCCGGCAAGGCCGTCGCGGCGGCATCGCGTGCGGCAGGGCGCGGCAGCGGGTCGGTGATCGGCGGCAAGGTAGCCCTCAAACTCGACCCCGATCTCCTCGCCCGGCTCGCGCAGAACCTCGACGTGATCCTCGTCTCGGCGACCAACGGCAAGACCACGACCACACGGCTCATCGCGGAGGCCCTGCGGGCCGCCGGGCCGGTCGTGTCGAACGCGCTCGGCGCCAACATGCCCGCGGGCATCACCTCGGCGCTCGCGGGCGGTTCGGACGCCAAGTTCGGGGTCATCGAGGTCGACGAGAAGTACCTCGCCGGTGTCGCCAGGGACACCGACCCCAAGTGCATCGCGCTCCTCAACCTCTCCCGCGACCAGCTCGACCGCGCCGCCGAGACCCGCATGCTCGCCGAGAACTGGCGTGAGGGGCTCGCCGGTTCGAAGGCCGTGGTCGTCGCCAACGCCGACGACCCGCTGATCGTGTGGGCCGCTTCCTCCTCCCCCAACGTGATCTGGGTCGCCGCCGGCCAGATGTGGAAGGACGACGCCTGGTCCTGCCCGTCCTGCGGTGGCGTGATGCAGCGCCCCGGTGACGACTGGTTCTGCGGTCAGTGCGGCTTCCGCCGCCCGACGCCGAGTTGGGCCCTGTCCGGCGACCATGTGCTCGACCCCCACGGGTCCGCCTGGCCGATCCACCTCCAGCTGCCCGGACGCGCCAACAAGTCCAACGCCGCCGCCTCCGCCGCTGTCGCCGCCGTGTTCGGCGTACCGCCGCAGGTCGGCCTGGAGCGCATGTACCAGGTGCAGGCCGTGGCCGGACGGTACGACGTCGTGCAGTTCATGCAGCGCGATTTGCGACTGCTGCTCGCCAAGAACCCGGCCGGCTGGCTGGAGACGTTCTCCCTGATCGACCCGCCGCCGACCCCGGTCATCCTCTCGGTCAACGCGCGGGGCGCCGACGGCACCGACACCTCGTGGCTGTGGGACGTCGACTACACGCAGCTCACCGGGCACCCGATCTTCGTCATCGGCGACCGCAAGCTGGACCTCGCGGTGCGCCTCGAGGTGGCCAACCAGCACTTCCAGGTGTGCGAGAACGCCGACCAGGCCGTGCAGATGGCGCCGCCCGGCCGGATCGAGGTCATCGCGAACTACACCGCATTCCAGGATCTGCGCCGCCGCGTCGGCAACTGACCGCTGCCGCCAACGACCACTGAGGACGATCACTTCATGAGCGACAACCAGCTGCGTCTGGTGTGGATCTACCCGGACCTGCTCAGCACGTACGGCGACCAGGGCAACGCGCTCGTCGTGGAACGCCGGGCCCGGCAGCGCGGCCTCGACGTGGCACGGCTCGACGTGCGCAGCGACCAGCCGATCCCCACCTCCGGCGACATCTATCTGATCGGCGGCGGCGAGGACCGGCCGCAGCGGCTCGCGGCCGAGCGGCTGCGCCGCGACGGCGGTCTGCACCGGGCCGTCGGCAACGGCGCCATCGTGTTCTCCGTGTGCGCCGGGTACCAGATCCTCGGCCACGAGTTCATCAACGACCTCGGTCAGCGCGAGCCCGGCCTCGGGCTCCTCGACGTGGTCTCCGTGCGCGGCGAGGGCGAGCGCTGCGTGGGCGACGTACTCGGGGACATCGACGCGCGCCTCGGTCTGCCTCCGCTGACCGGCTTCGAGAACCACCAGGGTGTCACCCACCTCGGCCCCACCGCCCGCCCGTTCGCGAAGGTGCGGCTCGGCAACGGCAACGGCACGGGGGACGGCACGGAGGGCGCGTACAACGACACCGTCTTCGGTACGTACATGCACGGGCCCGTGCTCGCCCGCAACCCGCTGATCGCGGACCTGCTGCTGAAGCTGGCCCTCGACGTCAACGCGCTGCCGCCGACCGACGACCGCTGGTACGAGGCGCTGCGCAACGAGCGGATCACCTCGGCGCAGCAGCAGCCCGCCTGACCTGCGCGCACCCCCGCTCCCGCCGCGACCTGTACACCTGCCGTGCGCGTCAGCGACACCGGCCCGTCTGACGGGGCATCCGCACAGGTGAGCGCGGGTGTCCAGCACGCGGACGGGTGCTACGGCCCAGGTCCCCGCCGCCGGTATGGTGGCGGGGATCGAGCCGGACAGCGCTGTCCGGCCTTGGCCCACGTGGAGAAGGTTTACGGGCGATGCGCATTGGTGTCCTGACGTCCGGCGGCGACTGCCCCGGCCTGAACGCCGTCATCCGGTCCGTCGTGCACCGCGCCGTAGTGGACCACGGTGACGAGGTCATCGGCTTCCGGGACGGCTGGAAGGGCCTCCTGGAGTGCGACTACCTGAAGCTCGACCTCGACGCGGTGAGCGGCATTCTCGCTCGCGGCGGCACCATCCTCGGCTCCTCCCGGGTCCGCCCCGAGCATCTGCGGGACGGCGTTGAGCGCGCCAAGGGCCATGTCGCCGAGCTCGGGCTCGACGCGATCATCCCGATCGGCGGCGAGGGCACGCTCAAGGCGGCCCGGCTGCTGTCCGACAACGGCCTGCCGATAGTGGGCGTACCGAAGACCATCGACAACGACATCGCGGTCACGGACGTCACCTTCGGCTTCGACACGGCCGTCGGGGTCTCCACCGAGGCCCTGGACCGGCTGAAGACCACCGCCGAGTCCCATCAGCGCGTCCTGATCGTCGAGGTCATGGGCCGCCACACCGGCTGGATCGCGCTGCACTCCGGCATGGCCGCGGGCGCCCACGCCATCGTCGTCCCCGAACGCCCCTTCGACATCGACGAGTTGGCGGCGCGGGTCGGCGAACGCTTCGCCGCGGGCAAGCGGTTCGCGATCGTCGTCGCCGCGGAGGGCGCGAAGCCGCGCGAGGGCTCGATGGAGTTCGACGAGGGCGGCAAGGACGTGTACGGCCATGAGCGCTTCGCCGGGATCGCCCGGCAGCTCTCCCTGGAGCTGGAGGAGCGGCTCGGGAAGGAGGCGCGGCCGGTGATTCTGGGGCATGTGCAGCGGGGTGGGACGCCCACGGCGTACGACCGGGTGCTGGCTACCCGGTTCGGGTGGCATGCGGTGGAGGCTGTGCATCGGGGGGAGTTCGGGCGGATGACGGCGCTTCGCGGGACGGACATCGTGATGGTGTCCTTGGCCGAGGCCGTCGAGACGCTCAAGACTGTTCCTGAGGCTCGGTATGCAGAGGCTGAGTGTGTGCTTTAGCCATTGACGGTTGTTCGTCGGGTGCGGGTGCTTCGTGGCTTGTCGCGCAGTTCCCCGCGCCCCTGTAGGTCGCCCCCGATTCCAAGCGTGAACGGGGGCGGTTCTACTCTTGGGGGATGGAGCACAGCGGGCACGGTATGACCATGGATCTTCCGCCCTTCACCTTGGGGCGGGGGCTCGGGTGGTCCGCCGATCCGTTCTTTCTGGTCGCCTGTCTTGTCGGGCTCGCCCTGTATGCGTGGGGGGTCGTACGGCTGACCCGGCGCGGGGACTCGTGGCCGGTCGGGCGGACCGTCTCCTTCGTGCTCGGCGTGCTGACCGTCATGCTCGTCATGTGCACCAGGCTCAACGACTACGGCATGGTCATGTTCAGCGTGCACATGGTGCAGCACATGGTGATCAGCATGGTCTCCCCGATCCTCATCCTGCTCGGCGCACCCATCACTCTCGCGCTGCGGGCGCTGCCGGTCGCGGGCCGGGGCCGGAAGGGGCCGCGTGAGCTGCTGCTCGCGCTGCTGCACAGCCGGTACATGCGCGTCATCACGCATGCGGCGTTCACCATCCCGCTGTTCATCGCCAGTCTCTACGCGCTGTACTTCACGCCGATCTTCGACTTCCTGATGGAGTCGAAGGCCGGGCACATCACGATGATGTGTCACTTCCTCGCCGTCGGACTGATCTTCTTCTGGCCGATCATGGGCGTCGACCCGGGCCCGAACCGGCCCGGCTATCTGATGCGGATGCTGGAACTGTTCGCGGGCATGCCGTTCCACGCGTTCTTCGGGATCGCGCTGATGATGGCGTCGACGCCGATGGTCGACTCGTACAAGAACCCGCCCGCCTCGCTCGGCATCGACGCGCTCTCCGACCAGAACGCGGCCGGCGGGATCGCCTGGGCGTTCAGCGAGATCCCGACCGTGCTCGTCCTGCTGACGCTGCTCTTCCAGTGGTACGGCTCCGAGCAGCGGCAGGCCAAGCGGCGGGACCGGGCCGCCGACCGCGACGGCGACAAGGAACTCGAGGCGTACAACGCCTATTTGGCCTCACTGAACGCACGTGGGCGCTGAATCAACTTTTATTCCCGTCACCTGAAACACTTTTTCATTCAGTAGCATGGACGTGATGTATCCGCCGGGGGGAGCGGTATGACACTTCGTGCTTTCAGGAAACTCGGGCTTCGGCGAATGTTCGTCGCACTGTTGTGCGTTCTGGGCGTTCTGTTCGTCAGTAGTTGCGAAAGAGAGGCGCCGCCGACGGTGGTGAGGGCGGTCGCCTCGGGAGTGGCCTCCCTCGCGCCGTTCTTCGACGAGAGCAGCGGCCTCGGCCATGACGCCCAGGTCCGTTCACGGCCCGCGCACGGCAGCAGCCTGCAGCGGGGCAGCACGCCCGGGCTGTACGGGGGCACGACGAAGCCGACGGTCTGTGACGTCGCCCGGCTGAGGCAATTCCTCACCGACCCCGACAACAACAGGAAGGCCCAGGAATGGGCACGTGTGGTCGATATTCAGCAGAGCGGGATTCCCGCCTATCTCGACCGGCTCACACCTGTTCTCCTGCGCCACGACACCCTCGTGAAGAACCACGACTACAAGAAGGAAAAAGCGGTCCCGTACGACGCGCTGCTCCAGGCCGGAATCGCGGTACTCGTCGATGAGGCGGGAGTTCCCGCCGTGAAGTGTTCATGCGGAAATCCGCTGAAGCCGTTCCAGGGCGCCACGGACCGTATTTCCGTCCAGTTCGAGGACGGCAACGAGAAGTGGCGGGACTACGACGCCGACGAGGTCGTGCTGGTACGTCCCGCACCAGGCAAGGTCGACCGGTTCGCGCTCGTCGACGTCGACGATCCGGAGCGGGGCATCTACCGCCGGCCCGGCACCGAGGGCGAGGCCGACCAGGTCTTCGACACGCGCGAGCGGCATCAGGTGCCTCGCCTCGCCGGAACGACCTTCGGTGCCGCGAGCAGCCGTCTGACGAACCTGGGCCTGGCGACGGCGTACGACACCGCCGGGCTCCCCCCGTCCGACGCCACCGTCACCGGTTCGGACCCGGCCCCCGGCGCGGCGCTCCCGTTCGGCTCGTACGTCACGCTCAGCGTGCACATCGAGTCGGGCTCCCCCGACGACGGCACCGGCGGAGGAACCGGCGGCGGCGCGACTCCCTCCGGGCCGGACATGAGGCCACCGTCGACGCCGACCTCGGAATCGGAGTCGGAGTCGGAGTCGGAGTCGCCGCCGGCTACCAGGCCGACCTCGGCGCCGCCGCCGGTGCCCGAGTCCGACACCCCGTCCCCCGAGACGACCGAGCCCTCGGTATCTCCCTCGTCCCCACCTCCGTCCAGCGACGAGCCCACGCCGCCTACATCAGAGCCCACAAGCGAGGCACCCTCCCCGGACCCACCTCCACCAACGCCGAGTGACACACCAAGCGCACCCCCCGACCCAAGCAACCCACCTCCGCCATCCCCTACAACTACGCCGACCTCGGAAACGCCGGGTTCGTAACGCGCCCTATAGGGGCGCGGGGAACTGCGCGACCAGCCCCCACCGACCCGCACCCGACAAAACGCCCGCGGAGGTCACCGCATGCCCTCAGGCTCCCCCACCTCAGGAGTAGGCCGGGTAATCGCCGGCCGCTACCTCCTGCTCAACCAACTCGGCAGCGGCGCCATGGGCCACGTATGGCTCGCCCACGACCAGCGACTCGCCTGCGAGGTCGCCCTCAAGGAGATCGCGTTCCGCGACCCCACCGAGCCCACCGCGGAACGCACCGCCCGGGTCGCCCGGGCCCGCGCCGAGGCCCGCCACGCGGCGGTGTTGCGCGGCAACCCCAACGTGGTGACCGTGCTCGACGTACTCGAGCACGAGGGCCTGCCCTGGATCGTCATGGAGTACGTGGCGGGCGCCCTCGACCTGCGCGACCTGATCGCCATGCGCGGCCCCCTCGCACCGGCCGAGTGCGCCCGGATCGGCCTCGCCGTCCTGGACGCGCTGACCGCCGGACACGAGCAGGGCATCATGCACCGGGACGTGAAGCCCGCGAACATCCTGCTGGCGCCGGACCGCGCCGGAACACCGCACGCCCGGATCCTGCTCGCCGACTACGGCATCTCGGTGCAGCCGGACGCGGCCGAGCCCCGCTACACGCTGACGTCCACGCTGGTCGGCACGGCGGGGTATCTGGCGCCCGAGCGGGCCACCGGCGGGCCGCCGACCGCCGCCGCCGACCTGTTCTCGCTGGGCTGCACGCTCTACTACGCCGTCGAGGGCGTCGGACCGTTCGAACGGGACACCCCGCTCGCGGAGATCACCGCCGTGATCATGGAGGAACCCCGGAAGCCGGAGCGGGCGGGCGCGCTGGGACCGGTCCTGGAGGCGATGCTCACGAAGGACCCCGCCCAGCGGATCACGGCGGCCCGGGTGGAGGCGGCCCTGGACCTGATCGTCACGCCCCAGGCCGACCCGTACGAACGCGTCAGGACGGACCCGGAGTCCTTACCGCCGTGGGGTGCGCCGGAGCTGCTGTACGGGTCCGGGGAGGCGCCACCGGCCCCGCCCAGGGAACCGCACACAGAACCGGACATGAGGCTCGTGCCGCCGCCCTCCGCTCGTCGCCGGGCCCTCCCCGCCGCGCTGGGCGCTCTGCTCGGGGTCGCCCTGGCCGGTGTCGGGGTCTGGTTCACGCTGGGCGACCCGCCGGGCGGCGCCGCGCAGGCCATGGGGAAGCCATACGGCGGGCCTGTCGGTCTCGCCGAGCCGCTGGCGGAGGGCGACTGTGTGATCGCCGACTGGCCCGGCGGTACGCGCTTCAAGGGGGCGCCCCGGCTGACCGTGGACCCGACCTGTCGGGACGCCTCCCCGGACGGGCAGGTGCTGGCGGTCGTGGACGCCGGGTCGGTCGCCGAGGCACGGGTCCAGGGGCCCGCCCAGTGCGAGGAACTGACCCGGGATCTGCGGGAGAAGCTGGCCGACGTACGCGGATACGCCGTCGTGCCGGCCGAGGACGGGTTCGAGACGGCCCGGGGGCGTACGGCCTGTCTGCTGCTCGGCGCGCACGGGCCGGTGTACGGGCCGCTCGGGCCGTTCCGTGAGCCGGGGCAGTCCTTCGGGGACACGGCCTCCATGCAGAGGCGGGACTGTCTGCGGTCGCCGTCCGGGCGGGAGGCACGGCTGGTCGCCTGTACCGAGCCGCACGACGAGCAGGTCCTCGGGTTCACGAGGCTGGACGCCCGCGTGCCCTTCGAGAAGGCGCGGGACATGTCGGACACCGCCTGTGCGAGGGACGTGCCGCCGGCCGACTACGGCTTCGATCCGTCGGTCTACCGGGCCGGGTCCTGGACGAGTCGTGGAGCGTGGGACTCCGGAACGCATTTGGTCGTCTGCACTGTTTCGAGGCAGAACGGGGGCACCATGGAGGGAGAAGAGCCATGAGGAGGGTGTTGCGATGCCCGGTTCCACGAACGGTTCCACGAAGACCATGGGGGTGCTCACCGTAGGCGGGCTCGTCGTGGTGACGGCCTACACGGTGGCGCTCGGCAGCAACGGCTGGCTGTGGTTCGGCTGGGTGGTGCTGGGCCTGATCACGCTCGGGATGGTCGTCACCCGTCCCACCTGATCTCCCGGTCCGGGCCCCGGTTCACCTGAATGGCCCAGTGGCCGGGCCCGGTCAGTTCTCGAAGAGGCGGCCCGCGGAGTGCACGCCCGGCTGGTATTTCGGCAGCCGGGCGGTGATTTTCATGCCCGCACCGAGCGCGGTCTCGATGACGAGGCCGTGGTCGTCTCCGTAGACCTGGCGGAGTCGGTCGTCCACGTTCGAGAGGCCGATGCCGCCGGACGGGCTGATCTCGCCGGCGAGGATACGGCGGAGCAGTACCGGGTCCATGCCGACGCCGTCGTCCTCGATGACGACCAGGGCCTCGGCGCCCGCGTCCTGCGCGGTGATGCTGATGTGGCTCTTGCCGGCCAGGGCTCCCTTGCCCTCCAGGCCGTGTTTGACGGCGTTCTCCACGAGGGGCTGGAGGCAGAGGAAGGGGAGCGCGACCGGGAGCACCTCGGGGGCGATCTGGAGGGTGACCGAGAGGCGGTCGCCGAAGCGGGCCCGGACGAGGGCCAAGTAGTGGTCGATGGCGTGGAGTTCGTCGGCCAGGGTGGTGAAGTCGCCGTGCCTGCGGAACGAGTAGCGGGTGAAGTCGGCGAATTCCAGGAGCAGTTCGCGGGCGCGCTCCGGGTCGGTGCGCACGAACGAGGCGATCACCGCGAGCGAGTTGAAGATGAAGTGCGGGGAGATCTGGGCGCGAAGTGCCTTGATCTCGGCCTCGATGAGGCGGGTGCGGGACTGGTCCAGGTCCGCCAACTCCAGTTGGACGGAGACCCACCTCGCGACCTCTCCGGCGGCTCGGACGAGGACCGCTGACTCTCGGGGCGCGCATGCGACGAGGGCGCCGTGGACGCGGTCGTCGACGGTGAGGGGGGCCACGACGGCCCAGCGCAGGGGGCAGTCCGGGGCGTCGCAGGTGAGCCGGAAGGCTTCGCCGCGCCCGGTTTCCAGGGGGCCGGCGAGGCGTTCCATGATCTCGGCGCGGTGGTGTTCGCCGACGCCGTCCCAGACGAGGACCGACTCCTGGTCGGTGAGGCAGAGGGCGTCCGTGCCGAGCAGGGTGCGCAGGCGCCCGGCCGAGCGTCCGGCGGTCTCCTCGGTGAGGCCCGCGCGCAGCGGGGGCGCCGCCAGGGAGGCGGTGTGCAGGGTCTCGAAGGTGGCGTGCTCGACGGGGGTGCCGAGGCCGCCGAGGCGTTCGGGGCGGGCCGCGCGGCGGCCGAGCCAGAATCCGGCGGCCAGCAGCGGCAGGATGGCCACGCAGAGTCCGGCGAGGAATCCGCTCATGTCCGGGTCACCTCCGTACGGGAGCCCCCTGCGGGACCGTGGCCGGTGTGGCCCGTGTGACCGCCGTGGCCGCCGTGCGCCCCGGACAGTTCCTCCGGCAGGTGGAAGCGGGCCAGGATGGCCGCCGTACCGGCGGGGACGCGGGTCGGGGTGGCCAGGGACACCAGGACCATGGTGAGGAAGCCGAGGGGTACCGACCACAGGGCGGGCCAGGCGAGCAGGGCGTGCAGGGCGCCCGTGCCCGGGAAGCCCGCCATCGTGGCGGCCACGGCGAGGAGCGCGGAGCCCCCGCCGACCAGCATCCCGGCGGCGGCCCCCGGCGGGGTCAGGCGGCGCCACCAGATGCCGAGGACGAGCAGCGGGCAGAAGGACGACGCGGAGACGGCGAAGGCGAGCCCGACGGCGTCGGCGACCGGGAGTCCGCCGACGATGACGCTGGCGGCGAGCGGTACGGCCATGGCGATGACCGTACCGAGGCGGAAGTGCCGTACGCCGCGCGAGGGCAGGACGTCCTGGGTGAGGACGCCGGCGACGGCCATGGTGAGCCCGGACGCGGTGGACAGGAACGCGGCGAAGGCACCGCCGGCCACCAGTGCGCCCAGCAGGTCGCCGCCGAGGCCGCCGATCATGCGGTCGGGCAGCAGGAGGACGGCGGCGTCGGCGTCGGCGGTGAGGGCCAGTTCGGGGGCGTAGAGGCGGCCCAGGGCGCCGTAGACGGGCGGGAGGAGGTAGAAGGCGCCGATGAGGGCGAGTACGGCGACGGTGGTGCGGCGGGCGGCGACGCCGTGCGGGCTGGTGTAGAAGCGGACCACGACGTGCGGCAGGCCCATGGTGCCGAGGAACGTGGCGAGGATCAGGCCGTACGTGGCGTACAGCGGGCGTTCCTCGCGGCCTTCGGCGAGGGAGGTCGACATGCCTCCGTTGGTGCCGCGGTCGGCCTGGGGGACGGCGGCGCCCTTGGCGAAGGTGAGGCGGGTGCCGCGGTCGATGTGGTGGGTGCCGGCGGGGAGTCGGAGGACCTGGTCCGTGTGCGGGCGGCCGTCGACCGTGCCGGTCACGGTGACGGTGAGCGGGGCCTTCAGTTTCAGGTCGAGGCCGTCCCCGACCCGGACGACGCGCTGTTCGCGGAAGGTGGCGGGTTCGTCGAAGGCGTGGCGCGGAGCGCCGTCGCCCTGCCAGGCGAGGGCGAGGAAGAGGGCCGGGACGAGCAGCGCGGTGAGCTTCAGCCAGTACTGGAAGGCCTGGACGAAGGTGATGCTGCGCATGCCGCCCGCGGCGACGGTGGCGACCACGACGACGGCGACGATGACTCCGCCGACCCAGTCGGGCGCGTCGGTCAGGACCGCCAACGTCAGGCCTGCGCCCTGGAGTTGGGGCAGCAGATAGAGCCAGCCGACGCCGACGACGAAGGCTCCGGCGAGTCGTCGTACGGCCTGGGAGGCGAGGCGGGCCTCGGCGAAGTCGGGGAGTGTGTAGGCGCCGGAGCGGCGCAGCGGGGCCGCGACGAAGAGGAGCAGCAGGAGGTAGCCGGCGGTGTAGCCGACGGGGTACCAGAGCATGTCGGGGCCCTGGACGAGGACGAGGCCCGCGATGCCGAGGAAGGAGGCGGCGGAGAGGTACTCGCCGCTGATGGCGGTGGCGTTGAGGCGGGGGCCGACGGTGCGGGAGGCGACGTAGAAGTCGGAGGTGGTGCGGGAGATGCGCAGGCCGAACGCGCCGACGAAGACCGTCGCCACGACGACGAGGGCGACGGCCGGGACGGCGTAGTTCTCGTTCACAGGGGACTGTTCCCGTTCATGGCGTCAGCGGTCCTGGTCCTCGACCAGCCGGACGAAGTCCCGCTCGTTGCGTTCGGCGCGCCGTACGTACCAGCGGGCGAGCAGCACCAGCGGCGCGTAGAGGCCGAAGCCGAGGATCAGCCACTCCAGGTGGTGGGCGTCGGGCATCGCGGCGAAGAGCAGCGGCAGCGGGGCGACGAGCAGGGCGAGTACCGCGAACACCACGAGGGCGGCGCGGAGTTGGGACCGCATCAGGGAGCGGACGTAGGTGTGGCCGAGGGTGGTCTGTTCGTCGATCTCGGTGCGCGGCCGGTAGTAGCCGGAGGTACGGCGGGCGCGTCGGGGCGGTCCGGTGACGACGACGCGGCGCTCGGCGGGGTCCTGGGGCACGGGCGGGCTCTGCCTCTCAGCTCGCGGGCCGGCGCATCAGCAGGTCCCGCAGCTCCCGGGCGTGGCGTCGGCTGACCTGGAGCTCCTCGGCGCCGACCAGGACGCTCACGGTGCCCGCGTCGAGGCGGAGTTCGCCGATGTGGCGCAGGGCGACGAGATGGCGGCGGTGGATGCGGACGAACCCGCGGGCGCGCCAGCGCTCCTCGAGGGTGGAGAGCGGGATGCGGACGAGGTGGCTGCCCCGGTCGGTGTGCAGACGGGCGTAGTCGCCCTGGGCCTCGACGTGGGTGATGTCGTCGACGGCGACGAAGCGGGTCACCCCGCCGAGTTCGACGGGTATGTGGTCGGGGTCGGGTTCGTGCACCGGTATGGGTGCGGGGAGGGGCGGGGTGTTGTCGCGGAGTTCGGCGGCCCTGCGGACGGCCTCGGCGAGGCGTTCCTTGCGTACGGGTTTCAGTACGTAGTCGACGGCCTTGAGGTCGAAGGCCTGGACGGCGAAGTCCTCGTGGGCGGTGACGAACACGACGAGCGGCGGCTTGGCGAACCCGGTGAGGAGCCGGGCCAGGTCGAGGCCGTCGAGGCCGGGCAGATGGATGTCGAGGAACACGACGTCGATGGCCTCGGGTCCGCCGGGTCCCGACTGCAGGGCGCGGTTGATGCGGCGCAGGGCCTCGGTCGCGTCGCCCGCTCCCTCGGCGCTGTCGATGCGTGGGTCCGCGTGCAGCAGATACAGCAGCTCCTCCAGGGAGGGGCGTTCGTCGTCGACGGCGAGGGCGCGCAGCATGAAGGTGGAGTGTAGGTGGAATTCGTACGTGTGGACATGTGCCGGGCGTGCGGGCCGCCGCCCGGCGCTGTGTTCCTCGTCGTCGGATCGCCGTCGCTGGATACAGTGCCCGGATGAACAGCAGGCCGGCGCCTTTCGACGGAGTTGACCGGAAGATCATCACCACCCTGATGGCGAACGCCCGTACGAGCTTCGCCGAGATCGGTGCGGCGGTCGGGTTGTCGGCCACCGCGGTGAAGCGGAGGGTGGACCGGCTGCGGGAGGCGGGTGTGATCACCGGGTTCACGGCGACGGTGGAACCCTCGGCGCTCGGCTGGAGCACGGAGGCCTACGTGGAGGTGTACTGCGAGGGCGCGGCGCCGCCGCGGCGGCTGGCGGAGGTGGTGCGCAACCATCCGGAGATCACGGCGGCGATGACGGTGACGGGCGGTGCGGACGCGCTGCTGCATGTGCGGGCGACGGATGTGGAGCACTTCGAGAACGTGCTGGAGCGCATCCGTACGGAGCCGTTCATCCGGAAGACGATCAGCTACATGGTGCTGTCCCACCTCCTCCCGGAAAGCCCGGAGGCGGGCGCTACCCATCCTGCTCCGAACAACACTTCGGACGGCGCATCAGACCTGCGTTGATGGCGTCAAAGACGCAGGATTCCTGCGCGGACACGCAATCGTTGTCGCTTGTCGGGCGTCGGGCTCAGTTCCTACCGTGGTGTCATCCCACTTGGAACATCGCAGGAAGCGGAGGAACCCCTCTGTGCCCGACAGCCGTGTGCCGCGCCCCCGGCGCTTTCTCGTCTGTGAACCCAGACATTTCGCCGTGCAGTACGCGATCAACCCCTGGATGAACCCCGGCACCAGGGTCGACATCGATCTGGCCCAGGAGCAGTGGCGCTCGCTGATCAGCGCCTACCGCGCCCACGGCCACACCGTGGACACCGTGGAGCCGGTCCCCGGCCTGCCCGACATGGTGTTCGCCGCGAACTCGGCGGTCGTCGTCGCCGGCCGCGTGTTCGGCTCCTCCTTCCACGCCCCCGAGCGCCGCCCCGAGTCGACCGCGTACGAGACGTGGTTCAAGTCGGCGGGCTTCGACGTGTACCGCCCCGAGTCGGTGTGCGAGGGCGAGGGCGACCTGGTCCCGGCCGGCCGCTGGATTCTCGCGGGCACGGGCTTCCGTACGACCCGTGCGGCCCATCACGAGGTGCAGGAGCACTTCGGCGTCCCGGTGATCGGCCTGAAGCTGACGGACCCGTACTTCTACCACCTGGACACGGCGCTGTTCGTCCTCGACGACGGCCACGGGGGCCGCGAGGGAAACATCGCGTACTACCCGGAGGCCTTCTCGCCGGGCAGCCGTGAGGTGCTGGCGCGGCTGTACCCGGACGCGGTCGTCGCGACCCGCGAGGACGCGCTCACCTTCGGTCTGAACTCGGTCTCGGACGGTCACCACGTCTTCATCGACCCGGGCGCCACGGCTCTCGCCGCCGAACTGACGCGCCACGGCTACCTTCCCGTCCCCGTCGACCTGTCGGAGTTCCGCAAGGCCGGCGGCGGCATCAAGTGCTGCACTCAGGAGATCCGCTCATGACCGCACTGACGAGCACGGGCGCGGGAGCGCGCTCCTCCGCGGACCTGATCCGCGCCGAGGAGCCGGTCCTCGCGCACAACTACCACCCGCTGCCCGTGGTCGTGGCCCGCGCCGAGGGCGCCTGGGTCGAGGACGTCGAGGGCCGCCGCTACCTGGACATGCTGGCCGGCTACTCGGCCCTCAACTTCGGCCACCGCCACCCGGCGCTGATCGAGGCGGCCCACCGCCAGCTGGACCGCCTCACCCTGACCTCCCGCGCCTTCCACAACGACCGGCTGGCCCAGTTCGCCGCCTCCCTGGCCGAGTTGACGGGCCAGGACATGGTCCTGCCGATGAACACCGGCGCGGAGGCGGTCGAGAGCGCCGTCAAGGTGGCCCGCAAATGGGCGTACGACGTGAAGAGCGTGCCCGCCGACCGGGCGACGATCGTGGTGGCGGCGGACAACTTCCACGGCCGTACGACGACGATCGTCAGCTTCTCGACGGACGAGACGGCGAGGGCCGGCTTCGGCCCGTTCACGCCGGGCTTCCGGATCGTGCCCTACAACGACCTGGCGGCCCTGGAGGAGGCGATCGACGAGACGACGGCGGCGGTCCTCCTGGAGCCCATCCAGGGCGAGGCGGGCGTCCTGATCCCGGACGACGGCTATCTGACCGGCGTACGCGAACTGACGCGCCGCGCGGGCTGTCTGTTCATCGCCGACGAGATCCAGTCGGGCCTGGGCCGCACCGGCCGCACCCTGGCCGTCGACCACGAGGGCGTCGTCCCGGACATGGTGCTCCTCGGCAAGGCGCTGGGCGGCGGCATCGTGCCGGTGTCGGCGGTGGTCGCGCGCCGGGAGGTCCTCGGGGTGCTGCGGCCGGGTGAGCACGGCTCGACGTTCGGCGGCAACCCGCTGGCGGCGGCGGTCGGCCAGGCGGTGGTCGAACTGCTGGAGACCGGCGAGTTCCAGCGCCGGGCGGCCGAGTCGGGGGTCGTGCTGCGCGACGGCCTGACCGGGCTGGTCGGCAGGGGCGTCGTCGGATTCCGGTCGCGGGGGCTGTGGGCGGGGGTCGACATCGACCCGGCCATCGGCACCGGACGGGAGATCAGTGAGCGGCTGATGCGGGAGGGGATCCTGGTCAAGGACACCCACGGATCGACGATTCGGCTGGCGCCGCCGCTGACGATCGGCGCGGAGGAACTGAGGACGGCTCTCGGAGTTCTGGAGAAGGTGCTGGCCCAGGGAGCCTGATCCCGGCCAAGTGACGACAGAGCGTGACACCTGAAGGGTGACGTCCGACGACGGCCGCGCCTACACTGATCGCCTCCAGGGGAACAGAGGAGCGCCGGAGTGTTCTATTACGTGCTCAAGTACGTGTTGCTCGGTCCGCTGCTGAGACTTGTCTTCCGGCCGCGGATCGAGGGGCTCGAACACGTACCGTCGTCGGGCGCCGCCATCGTCGCCGGAAACCATCTGTCGTTCTCGGACCACTTCCTGATGCCCGCGATCCTCAAGCGGCGCATCACCTTCCTGGCGAAGGCCGAGTACTTCACGGGCCCGGGGCTCAAGGGGCGGCTGACCGCGTTCTTCTTCCGCAGCGCCGGCCAGATCCCGGTGGACCGGTCCGGCAAGGAGGCGGGGCAGGCGGCCATCCGGGAAGGGCTCGGGGTGCTGAGCAAGGACGAGCTGCTCGGTATCTATCCGGAGGGCACCCGGTCGCACGACGGGCGGCTCTACAAGGGCAAGGTCGGGGTCGCCGTGATGGCGCTCAAGGCCAAGGTGCCCGTCATTCCGTGCGCGATGATCGGCACCTTCGAGGCGCAGCCGCCCGGCAAGGTCATCCCGAACATCCATCCGGTGGGGATCCGCTTCGGCAAGCCCCTCGACTTCTCCCGCTACGAGGGGATGGAGAACGAGAAGGCGATTCTGCGGGCCATCACCGACGAGATCATGTACGCCATCCTCTCCCTCTCCGAGCAGGAGTACGTCGACCAGTACGCGGCCGTCGTCAAGCAGGAGGAGGCCGCGCAGAAGGCCGCCGAGAAGAAGGCCGAGAAGGAGCAGCGGGGGCGCAAGTTCCCGCGTATGCCGCTCAGTTGAGGCCTCCGGTGCCGTCCGGCGCTGTCCCACCTCAGCCCATGTCTGCTGGCAGCTAATCTTCGCCGGACCCGGCGATCACAGCGGTTACGGTCGCTCCATGAGACGAGCTGTGGTGATCGGAGCGACCGGGCAGATCGGGCGGGTGGCCGTGCGGGCACTGGCCCGCGACGGATGGGAGGTGACCGCCGTCTCGCGCGGCGGAGGCCGGGACGACAACTGGCCCGACGAGGTGCGGGTCGCGGCCGCCGACCGGGCCGACGACGCGGCACTCGCGGCGGTGGTGGGCGACGGCTGCGACGTCCTCGTGGACATGGTGGCGTTCGGGCCCGAGCACGCACGGCAGTTGACGGGTCTCGCCGGGCGGGTCGGGTCGGCGGTGGTGATCTCCAGTGTGTCCGTGTACGAGGACGACAAGGGACGCAACTTCGACACACAGGAGGAGCCCGACGGCTTCCCCGAGTACCCGGTGCCCGTCCTCGAGGAGCAGCGCACCGTCCAGCCGGGCGAGGACTCCTACAGCACCCGGAAGGCGGGCCTCGAACACGAACTCCTCGCCGTGGCAGACCAGTTGCCGACCACGCTGCTGCGGGCGGGAGCCATCCACGGGCCGTACTGCCGTAGCCCGCGGGAGCTGTACTTCGTCAAGCGCAACCTGGACGGCCGGCGCCGGCGCGTCCTTCCGTACGGCGGCGAGAGCCGCTTCCACACGGCGAGCGTCCACAACATCGCCGAGCTGATCCGGCTGGCCGCCGCGCGGCCGGGCGCCCGGGCCCTGAACGCCGTCGATCCCGAGGCGCCGACGGTGGCGGAGATCGCGGGGGCCATCGACGCCGTGATGGGGGTCGAGGCGGAGAACGTACTGGTGGACGGTCCGCCGCCGGCTCCGACCGTGGGCAACACCCCGTGGTCGGTCCCGGTGCCCGTGGTGTTCGACATGTCCGCCGCCGAACGGGAGTTGGGCTACCGGCCCGTCGTCACGTACGCCCAGAGCCTGCCGGAGACCGTCGCCTGGATCGAGGGGCGCCTGGCCGGGCGGGACTGGCGGGAGGCGTACGCCAAGATGTACGAGACGTACGGCGATCTCTTCGACTACGCGGCGGAGGACGCCTGGTCGGTGTGACGACGGGACGGGTGTGGGGCGGCCGGAGGATTCCCGGCCGCCCCACACACCTCGTACGACTGACTGTCAGGGACTACTTACTGCCGTCGGCTTTACCGCTACCGCTACCGCTACGGCTTCGGGGTGGCGTGCGGGGTGCAGGTCACGTCCGCCGTGTCCACCTTGCCGGTGAGCAGATAGGTGTCCACCCGCTCGTTGATGCACGGGTTGACCAGACCGGTCACACCGTGGGAGCCCGCGTCCTTCTCGGTGATCAGACGCGAGTTCTTGAAGCGCTTGTGCAGTTCGACGCCACCCTCGTACGGAGTGGCCGCGTCACGCTGGGACTGCACGATCAGCACGGGCGGCAGGCCCTTGCCGGACTTCACGTTCACCGGGGTCTGCTGCTTGACCGGCCAGGTCGCGCACGGCAGGTTCATCCAGGCGTTGGCCCAGGTCAGGAACGGGTAGTTCTTGTGCAGCCGGGTGTTGTCGCGGTCCCACTTCTTCCAGCTGGTGGGCCACTTGGCGTCGGTGCACTCGACGGCCGTGTAGACGGCGTTGCCGTTCTCGGAGGACGCGTTGCCCGCGGTGTCCGTGAGGTCGGGGGCCGCCGCGTCGACGAGCGCCTGGGTGTCGCCCGCGAAGTACTTGCTGAACACGGTGGCGACCGGGATCCACGACGAGTCGTAGTAGGGGGCGCCCTGGAAGAAGCCGATCAGCTCGGCCGGTCCGACAAGCCCACCGATCGGGTTCTTCTTCGCGGTGGCCCTCAACTCCAGCCACTTCGCCTGCACTTGGGCCCTAGTGGTGCCCAGGTGGAAGACGGCGTCGTTCTTCGCGACCCAGTCCTGCCAGTCGTTCCAGCGCATCTCGAAGGCGACGTCCTGATCGAGGTTGGCCTCGTACCAGATCTTCTCGCGCGACGGGTTGACCACACTGTCCGCGATCATGCGGCGGACGTGCCCCGGGTAGAGCGTCCCGTAGACGGCCGCGATGTACGTCCCGTACGACACACCGAGGAAGTTGAGCTTCTTCTCCCCCAGCGCGGCACGGATCACGTCCAGGTCGCGCACGGTGTTCGGGGTGGTCATGTACGGCAGCATCTCGCCGCTGCGCTCGTAGCAGCCCTCGGCGTACTCGCGGGCCGACTTGCGCTGGGCGCGCTTGTCCGCCTCCGAGTCCGGCACCGGGTCGGGCTTGGGCGCCTTCACGAACTCCTGCGGATCGACGCAGGAGATGGGCGCCGAGTGGCCGACTCCACGCGGGTCGAAGCCCACGAAGTCATAGGCCTTCGAGACATTGGTCCACAGCGGGTTCTTCGTGGTGACCCGGCGCGGGAAGCGCAGCCCGGAGCCGCCGGGACCGCCCGGGTTGTAGACGAGGGCGCCCTGCCGCTCCTCCTTGGTCCCCGTGTTGCCGATGCGGTCGACGGCGAGCTTGATCTGCTTGCCGTACGGCCTCGCGTAGTCGAGCGGCACCATGACCCAGCCGCACTGGATCGGCTTCTCCAGGCCCCAGTCGGCCGCGCAGTCCTGCCAGTCGATGCCGGCCTTCGCGGCTCGTGCGGCGGCGATCGCCGCGCCGCGCGTCTCCCGGTCCTGGCCGTGGCGGGCGTCCGCGCTGGCCGAGGGCGCCGCGACGGCGCCGGCTATCAGGGTCGCCGTGACCAGTGCTCCGGCGGAACCGAGCGCCGCGGCTCTCTTCGTCGCCTGCGTGCCTCTCAAGTGGGGCCTCCCCGTACGTGGTTGTTGTCGGTCGGTGACGGGGACCGATCCTCGCGGCTGTGCGGGACCTGTGAACAGGGGGTGGACGTCGTTCTTTACCATTCCGATAAACGGTGAAGTCGGTTTCGCTCAGCGGACATTCGGTGCGGTGTGTGGATTTGCCGTGATCGACCGGGGCGGCACAGGCCCCCGGTCGATCAGCTACCGCCGGACGGGGACGGCTCCAGGGCCGCGAGCCCCTCGTCCAGCACCCGGCGCAGCCGCAGCGCGTCCGGCGCGAGCGCGGTCACCAGCGCGGCGGGGCCGGCGAGCGGTACGAGCACGGCGCTCTCGCCCAACATCCGAGCCGCGACCGGCTCGTCCACGAACTCCGGTCGTACGACGACGAGTTGACCGATCGCGCGATGCCCCGCCAGTACGGCCGGACCGTCCCAGCCGCCCGGCGCCCCGGGTCCGCAGGCCAGCTCCTGGTCGAGGACGACCCGCCCCCCGACCCGCACCATGAGACGGCTGCCGAGCCGTCCGGGTTCCTCACCGGAACGACCGAGCACCTGCTCCTCCCGGAACACGAACCGGGCCCCGGACGCGAGATCGACCCGCGTGCCGACATACAGCTCGCTGCCCTGGGCGCAGATCAACTGCTCGGGCAGCCACCGCAGTTCACCCCCGTCGGCGACCTTGATCCGTACGTCGTAACGGGCCTCGCCCTTCGCCTGGCCCGGCAGTGCGATGGTGGCCGCGGCCGACGCGAGGTGCAGTCGGGCGCCCTCCCCCACCTCCGCCTCGACGGCGAGGTGGTCGCCACCCAGCGGCCCGCTCATGGCGCCGACCAGCATGACGCGGGCCTCGTCGCCGTGCGCGCGGATACGGCGCAGCGCAAGCGGTCCGTCGCCGTCGAGCACCGGCAGGGCGGTGCCGCCCCGGCCGTCGGCGCGGGCGACGATCCGTGCGGTGGCCCGTACGCCGACGGTCATGCCGTCCACGCCGTGAGCTGCGCCCGGACCCAGAGGGCGACGTCCGTGACACCGGCCTCGCTGCGCAGCGACTGGAACACGACGGGCATGTCCCCGCGCGCCGCCTTCGCGTCGGCGGCCATCCGGCCGAGGTCGGAGCCGACGTACGGGGCGAGGTCGGTCTTGTTGACGACGAGGAGGTCCGCGGTGGTGACGCCGGGGCCGCCCTTGCGCGGGATGTCGTCACCGCCGGCGACGTCGATGACGAAGATCTGCGCGTCCACGAGTCCCTTGGAGAAGGTGGCGGTGAGGTTGTCGCCGCCGGACTCGACGAGCACGATGTCGAGGGGCCCGACCTCGTCCTCGAGGTCCTCGACGGCTTCGAGGTTGGCGGAGATGTCGTCGCGGATCGCGGTGTGCGGGCAGGCGCCCGTCTCCACGGCGGTGATCCGCTCGGGCGGCAGCACGGCCTCGCGCAGCAGGAAGTCGGCGTCCTCGCGGGTGTAGATGTCGTTGGTGACGACCGCGAGGGAGAGGGTTTCGCGCAGGGCGCGGCAGAGGGCGGCGACAGTGGCGGTCTTGCCGGAGCCTACGGGGCCGCCGAGGCCGATGCGGAGCGCTCGGCGGGTGCCGTCGGGCCGACGGGCATCCGCGCTGACGGCTGCGCCGGCCTGGGGGTGGGAGTGGTCGAGGTGCATGGAATACGGCTCCGCTTCTGGTCCTGGTTCTGCTTACTGGCTTTTTCCTCGCCCCCGCCGCCCCTACCCGTCCCATCCCTGGGGGCTGCGCCCCCAGACCCCCGCTACGGCCTGAACGGCCTCGTCCTCAAACGCCGGACGGGCTAGTAGTTAGCCCCTCCGGCGTTTGAGGAGCGGGGGTTCGGGGGCAGCGCCCCCGAGGATGGGACGGGTAAGGGCGGCGGGGGCGGATCTCACTACGACGCGAACAACCGCACCGCCCACCCCGCATGCCCCTCCGCCCCCACCTCCAACATCGGCGCCGAAGCCGCAGGCAACGCGTCCACCTCCCCCACCGCCGCCACCTCCACCGCCCGATCCACCACCCGGTCCAACTCCGGCGCCAACCGAGCCAACACCCCCGTCGCATCGAACGGATCAAGGCTCAGCAACCGCACCACCGCCGTCGCGGGCCCGCTGACACACTCGTACACCGAGCAGTACGCCGCGTCCTCCGCCCCCAGCCCCGCCGCCCGCGCAGCGAGCCCCAGCACCACCGGCTGATGCGCGCCCTTGGGGAACTCCCGGGCCAGCGCGTCGAGTTCGGCGGACGGCCAGGTCGTCCGTGCCGCCCGCATCAACTGCCGCCCCAGCCTGCGCGCGGCGACGCGCAACGCGGGGGACGGTGTCCGCGCGTCCGCGGCGGCGTCGAGGGCCACCGGATCGGTCCCGGCGGCAGCGGCTGCGGCGAGCGCGGCCGACACCAGCCCCGTCGTGTGCAACCGCCCCCGGCAGAACTCCTCCAGGCTCGCGGCCCCGGTGATTCGGCCCGCCTTGACCGCGGCCTCGGCCCCGCCGGAGTGCGCGTGCCCTCCGGCGGGGAAGCGGCCGTCGGCCAGGACGAGCAGTGCTGCCCTGCTCATCACGCCCCGCCCATCAGAAGAGGAAGTACCGCTGGGCCATGGGCAGTTCGGCGGCCGGGGTGGCCTCGACCAGTTCCCCGTCGATGTGCACGGCGAAGCTGTCGGGGTTGATCCGTACGTCCGGACGCGCGTCGTTCTCCCGCATGTCGGCCTTGGTCACCGCGCGGGTGGACTCGATCGCGACGAACCGCTTGCCGAGCTGGAGCCGTTCCGGCAAACCGTCCTCGATCGCCAACTGCGCAACGAAGTTGAAGGAGTTGGAGGCCGGCGCGCGGCCGATCGCGCCGAACATGGGGCGGGGCAGGATCGGCTGCGGGGTCGGGATCGAGGCGTTGGCGTCGCCCATCTGCGCGTACGCGATCTGGCCACCCTTGATGACGAGATGCGGCTTCACGCCGAAGAACGCGGGCTCCCAGAGGACCAGGTCGGCGAGCTTGCCCGTCTCCACGGAGCCGATCTCCCGCGCGAGGCCTTGCGCGAGGGCCGGGTTGATCGTGTACTTGGCGACATAGCGACGTACGCGATGGTTGTCGGCGCTGCCGTCGCCCGGGAGAGCGCCCCGGCGCCGCTTCATCACATGGGCGGTCTGCCAGGTCCGCATGATGACCTCGCCGACCCGGCCCATGGCCTGGGCGTCGGAGGAGATGATGGAGATCGCGCCCAGGTCGTGCAGGATGTCCTCCGCCCCGATCGTCGAGGGCCGGATGCGTGACTCGGCGAACGCCAGGTCCTCCGGCACCGCCGCGTTCAGGTGGTGGCAGACCATCAGCATGTCGAGGTGTTCCTCGGCGGTGTTGACGGTGTACGGCCGCGTGGGGTTGGTCGAGCTGGGCAGGACGTGCGGCTCGGAGACCACGGACATGATGTCCGGCGCGTGTCCGCCGCCCGCACCCTCGGTGTGGTAGGCGTGGATGCCCCGGCCCGCGATGGCCGCGAGCGTGTCGGCCACGAATCCGGCCTCGTTGAGGGTGTCCGTGTGGATGGCGACCTGGATGCCGGTGCGGTCGGCGACGGTGAGGGCCGCGTCGATGGCGGCCGGGGTCGAGCCCCAGTCCTCGTGGATCTTCAGGCCGAGGGCGCCGCCGCGGATCTGGGAGAGCATCGCGTCGTGCGAGACGGTGTTGCCCTTGCCGAGCAGGCCGAAGTTGAGGGGGTACTGCTCCATCGCCTCGAGCATCCGGGCCAGGTGCCAGGGGCCGGGCGTCACCGTCGTGGCCTTCGAACCCTCGGCCGGCCCGGTACCGCCACCCACGAGTGTCGTGATGCCCGACGCCAGCGCCTCGTCGGCGATCTGCGGGCAGATCAGATGGACGTGCGCGTCGATGGCGCCCGCCGTCACGATCCGCCCGTTGCCGGCGATGATCTCGGTCTCGGGGCCGATGACCAGGTCGGGGTGGATCCCGTCCATGGTGTCGGGGTTGCCCGCCTTGCCGATGCCGGTGATCCGGCCGTCGCGGATGCCGATGTCGGCCTTGACGATCCCCCAGTGGTCGACGATCACGGCGCCCGTGATGACCGTGTCCGGGGTGCCGTCTGCGCGCGTAGCGCGAGCCTGGCCCATGGATTCGCGGATGACCTTGCCACCGCCGAACACCGCCTCGTCACCGGCGAGACCGGGGCCGCCGCTGCGGTCCTCCTCGATCTCGATCAGCAGGTCGGTGTCGGCGAGCCGGATACGGTCGCCGGTGGTTGGGCCGAACAGGTCGGCGTACGCGGCACGCGAGATCTCAGGCATCGAGGGCACCTCCGGTCTCCCCGCGCAGTCCGGGCACGATGCGCGCGCCGGTGAGCGGAACGAGTTCTACGTCGACGGGGATCCCGGGTTCGAAGCGTACGGCGGTGCCGGCGGCGATGTTGAGCCGCTTGCCGCGCGCTGCCGCGCGGTCGAACTCCAGGCCGGGGTTGGCCTCGGCGAAGTGGTAGTGGGAGCCGACCTGGACGGGCCGGTCGGCGGCGTTCAGCACGGTCATCGACGTGACCTCGCGGCCCTCGTTGTACACAACGGGTCCGTCGGCGAACAGGATCTCTCCGGGAATCACTACAGCCCCTCAGACGATCGGATCGTGGACGGTGACGAGCTTGGTGCCGTCCGGGAAGGTCGCCTCGACCTGTACGTCGTGGATCATCTCGGGGATGCCCTCCATGACGTCCTCCCTGGTCAGGAGCGTGCGCCCGGAGGACATCAGCTCGGCGACCGTACGGCCGTCACGGGCACCCTCGAGGATGTGCGAGGTGATCAGCGCGACCGCCTCGGGATGGTTCAGCCTGAGCCCCCGGGCCCGGCGCTTCTCGGCCACGTCCGCCGCCACATGGATCAGCAGCCTCTCCTGCTCGTGCGGGGTCAGTTGCACGGCTTCCCACCTCACATTCTCGCTCCGGACCGTGCGGGGTCCGGTGGCCCGGTGCCACCAAAACCGCTGGTGGCGAGATGGGCACGCTAGTTGGCCGGAGTTTCAAGGACGTTAACCGGCCTGCGCTCCACTCTCGTCGCTCCGAACGGGCGCGCCCATGCTCATCAGACCGCGCAAACCGTCCTGAAGCACTTCCACCGGCGCGGCGCCGAAGAGGGCCATCTGCGCGACGAAGCCCTGAGCCGCAGCGATCATGGTCCGTGCGACGCTCTCGGCGGATACGTCGGCGCGCATCATCCCGGCTTCCTGATAGCGCTCGACGAGCAGCACCCACGGCTCGCGAATCTTCGCGTAGCCCGAGTTGAGCACCTTCGACAGCTCGGGATCGCGCAGCGTCTCGCCCCACACCTGGACGATCAGCCGGGGGTAGATGGCTGCCCCCTCGTGCGTCAGCCCCGGGCGCAGGCCCATCATCCTGCCCATCACCTCGCCCACGATCACGTCCGGCGGTGGGGGCGGGTTCTGCTCGCCCGCCGTCTCGAAGGCGTTGCCGACCTCCTGGAGCACCTCGGTGACGATGGCGGCGATCAGCTCCTCCTTGCCGCTGAAGTAGCGGTAGACGGCCCCGGCGGAGAGATCGACCTCCTTGAGCACGTCCTGCATCGAGGTGGCGTGGAAGCCGTTGCGGGCGAAGCAGAGGGCCGCCCCGTCGAGGATCTGACGGCGTCGGGCGTCGAGGTGTTCCTGGGATACGCGGGCCATGCCGCACAAACTAAAACGAACATTCCTTCTTGACAAGAGCGGCCGAGCGCAGGACGGTGGTGACGAACCAAAAACGAACGATCCTTCTTTTTACTCAGTCGATTCGAGGGAACCCATGCCCACCACGTCCGCGGCGTCGCCCCAGGCGCACCGCCGCCACATGATCGCCGTAGTCGTCCTGGCCCCCGTCCTGGTCGCGCTGGCCCTCTGGGCCTTCGCATGGCCCGCCTCCCGCACCGCGCCCCGCGACCTGCCGCTCGGCGTGGCGGGCCCGGCCACCGCGGTCACCCAGGTGGAGCGGCAGCTGTCCGCCCACGAGGGCGCCTTCGAGATCCACCGGTACGCCGACGAGGCCGCCGCCCGGGAAGCCATCGAGAACCGGACCGTATACGGCGCCGTCGTCGTCACCGCGCAGGGTCCGGAACTGCTCACCGCGTCGGCCGCGAGCCCGGTCGTCGCCCAGCTCCTGCAGCAGGCGGCGACCGGTGAATCCGGCGCCCAGGTCAGGACCGTGGACGTCGTTCCGGCCGCCGCGAACGATCCGCGGGGCGGCGCGTTCGGCGCGAGCGTGCTGCCGCTGGCGCTGGCCGGCGTGGCCGCCGGCGCGGTGGTCACCCTGCTCGGGGTACGCGGGCTGCGTGCGGTCGGCACGCTGGTCGCCGCCGCCGCGCTGGTCGGGGTCGTCGCCGCGGCGGTCGCGCACAGCTGGCTCGGCGTGCTCACCGGTGACTGGTGGGCCGAGGCCGCCTCACTGGCCCTGACAACGCTGGCCGCGAGCTCTGCGGTCGCCGGCCTGGCCGCCCTCCTCGGCACCGCGGGCATCGGCCTCGGCGGCCTGACCGTCATCCTGCTCGGCAACCCGTTCTCCGGAGCGTCCAGCGCCCCGCAGCTGCTGCCCGACCCGGTCGGCACGATCGGCCAGTGGCTGCCCCCGGGCGCCGGCGCCTCCCTGCTCCGCTCGGTGTCGTTCTTCGACGGCGCGGCGGCCCTGGGCCCCGCCCTGACCCTGACCTGGTGGGCGACGCTGGGCCTGGGCGCGGTCCTACTGGGCAACGCGCTCAAGCGCCGCACGGAGGACGGCAACACGGAGCCGGCACCGGCCGCCGCCGAACGCGAACCGGCCCTGTCAATCTGACCGAACCGACCTCCCCCACCCCGGGTGCCCCAGCCACACGGCCAGGGCACCCGGTTCTCGCAGGTCTCCGCCACGATACGGAACCACCGCCGCTCGCCTACACGGCGGTGACCGCCCAGACGCTGCTGAGCAGCACCGGGACCCGGGGGCGTACGAAGGACCGAACCCACGGGCGGGTCGGCTACCGCCGCCGAACGGAGACCGGCCGTCGCGAAACCCAACGAACCGACCGGATCCCGCTACCGCAGACAAGCCACCCCGCACCTAGTCGCTCGCGCTCCGCGCCGCCGCCCGTCGGCAACACCCGCTGCTCAGCGCGTTCCGGACCGCTGGCGCTCCGCCGCGATACCGAACCGCTGCCGCCGACCGGCGCGGCGGCGACCTCCCGGACGTCCCGTGGGCGACACCGGGGCCTGGGCGGTGTGTCCTGCTCGATGGCGTGCGCAAGAGGCGTCCGGAGGACGCGAACCGCAGGCGGGTGGCCTGCCCCCGTCGAATAGCAGCCGACCCTCGCGAACCGACCGAACCACCCGGATTCCGCCACGCCGGACAGGCGCCCAGCACCCTTTCGCGCTCCGAACCGCCGCCGCTCTACCGCGTGCTCAAGAGGCGTACGGAGGACGGGAACCACGGGCGGGGTTTGGCTACCGCCGTCGAACGGAAACCGGCCCTCGCGCAACCGACCGAACCGCCCTCCCACCGCTACGGCGGACAGGGCGCCCTGCGCCCTTTCGCGCTCCCCGCCGCCGCCCCTCGGCGGCGCCCTCGCTCAGCGCGCCCCGGGGCGCTGGTGTTCCGCCGCGATGCCGAACCGTTGCCGTTCGACCGGTGCGGTGGCGACCTCCCGGACGCTGGAGACCGCGCTGATGACCTGCTCCTCCGCCGCGTCGAGCTCGTCGAGGCGTTCCAGGTCGGCCGCGGAGACCAGGGCGACCAGGGGCTTGCCGTGCCGCGTCACGACGACGCGCTCACCGCCGTACACCACCTTGTTGATCAGGTCGGCGAGTTCAGCCCTGGCTTGCGTCACCGGAATCTCGTAGGCCATGTGTTCCAGCTTAGACCCGCCTCTCGCGGCCCCCGCAGAGCGGACGAACCCCGTGAAGCCCGCCACTCCGCGAGGTTTCGCCGTCAGCGAGCACGTCTCGCGACCCTCGCGCCGCACTCTGTACGTCCTGTACATTTTCTACGGAAGCCATTGAGGAGGCGTACCGCCATGAACGACATCGACGTCCCGTCGGCCCGCCATGTCCTGCCCGAGTTCACCGAACGCACCAGTTCCGGGTCCCGGACGATGGATCCGTACTCGAAGCTCCTCGAGGAGCGGATCGTCTTTCTCGGGACCCCGGTCGACGACATCTCGGCGAACGACGTGATGGCACAGCTGATGCATCTCGAATATCTGGCGCCCGAACGGGACATCTCGCTGTACATCAACTCCCCCGGCGGCTCGTTCAGCGCGATGACGGCGATCTACGACACGATGCGGTTCGTCACCTGCGACGTGGAGACGATCTGTCTGGGCCAGGCGGCCTCCGCCGCGGCCGTACTGCTGGCCGCCGGCACGCCGGGCAAGCGCAGCGCGCTGCCGGGGGCCCGGGTGATGATCCACCAGCCCTCGCTGTCCGAGCCGATCCAGGGCCAGGTGAGCGATCTCGCCATCCAGGCCCAGGAGTTGGGCCGGGTCCGTAACCTGCTGGAAGAACTGCTCGTACGGCACACCGGCCGGAGCCCGGAGCAGGTCGCCGCGGACATCGAGCGGGACAAGATCCTGGATGCCCAGGGCGCCCTGGAATACGGGCTGGTGGACCGGATCGTGCCCAGCCGCAGGTCCTCGGACCCCGCCCCCGGCACGAGGTGAGCCGCCGATGCTTCCGCCCGAACTGCCTCCGCTGCCCGCTCTGACGCACGCGGAGGGCGAGTTGATCGACCGTTACCTCGAAGTGGCCGATCTGCTCGGCCGTATCAACCCGGCGTATCACGGGGACACGTACCGCGGACTGCGGGCCGCGCAGGCGCTGGTCGCCAAGGCGGTGGCCCTGCGGGACGCGCTGGAGTTGATGCATCAGCGGGGCGAGGCGGAGGTGCACGCGGATACGCTGGCGCGTGCGCTGCGCGTCCTGGACGGGGAGCGCCGCACGGCGCGTGTCATCGTTCCGCGTGAGCCCGCCAGTTGACGCATCCGGTCTGCCGGCCCGTGCCGGGCGCGCTCAGGCGCCCCGGTGACGCGCTTGTCCAAAACGGGCCGGGACGCGGCCGAATGCCATCCCCCGTTCGGAGTAGACGCGGGTCCTTCGAAAGGACCGGTCGGGTTGCGCGACACGCCCGGTCCACATGCGGAATCGAGACGTTTCAGCCCTGGTCCGAGGGTGCGCGACCCCGTCGAAAGTCGTGCGAGGGTACGGGTGTCCACCCGAACGGGTCAGCGGTGAGTAACGCCACAAAGCCCCGATTCCATTGGGATTTTCCCACTTCCATGAGCCAAGATCCCTTCCTGACGACAAGCCCCCGCCACAAGCGGCGGGGCGATCCGGGCGGACGCCGAGTCCTGCCGCCGCCCGGATGACCGGTCGACAGATGTGCATCGGCAGGAGTGGAGGACCCAAGCACGACGGGTCGCCGGAACGGTCACGCCATGACCGGGCCGAGCAGCCCTTGGGGTGAAGCCGCGTCAGCGGCCGGGCAACTTCGCCAGCCCGAATCCGACAGGTCATCCTTCACAGGCGGCTGACGAAGGGTTGCGCATGTCTGCGCTCAATCGTGTCCCGTCGATGATGACCCGGGCCGGTACGGTCTCGGCTCTCACACTCGCCGCTGTGGGCGGCGGTCTGGTGCTCCCAGGCGTCAACACGGACGCCGCGGCGGTCACACCACAGACGAAGGCACTTCAGATCGCGGCCTCCAAGAAGGGCTCCCCGTACAAGTACGGGGCCGCGGGACCGAAGAAGTTCGACTGCTCCGGTCTCACGCAGTATTCGTTCAAGAAGGCGGGCAAGTCCCTGCCGCGTACGGCGGCCGCCCAGTACAACAAGACCAAGCACATCTCCGCCAAGAGCCGCAAGAGCGGGGACCTGGTCTTCTTCCACTCGGGCAAGAACGTGTACCACGTGGGCATCTACGCCGGGAAGGGAAAGATCTGGCACTCCCCGAAGACCGGGGACGTCGTGAAGCTCCAGAAGATCTGGACGACGAGCGTCTGGTACGGCCGGGTCAGCTGACCTGACCTGACCATCTGCCCTGCCCGGGGCGGGAGCGGCGGCCTGGCCTGGACCCGCCGCTCCCGCCCCGCTGCCGTTTCCCGGCGACAGCGACAGCGACAGCGGCGCGCCGAGAACCCTGCGCGGACAGCCGCCGAACCGTTACGGCTCCTGCTGGCCCGACGCCGTCACCGGGGGCCTGACGGGAGCCGCCCAGGGGAGTTCGATCGACACCGTCTTTCCGCCCTCGCGGGTGGGCCGCACGCGCAGTCTGCCGCCAGCCTCCGCGGTCAGCCAGCGGATGATGACCATTCCGCGGCCGTTGTCCTGCTGAACCGCGGCGGGCAGCCGCTTGGGGAAGCGCGGGTGACTGTCCGTGACGCCGATGCGCAGGTTCTCGTCACGGTCGAGGGCGATGTCCACCGTGAAGGTGGGTGACAACCCGAAGGTGTGCTGTACGGCGTTGGTGGCGAGTTCCGAGACGATCAGACGGATGGTGTCGGCGGCTTCGGTGTCACCCCGCAGGCCCCATTCCGCCAGCACATCGGCCACATACGCGCGGGCGGCGGAGACCGAGGCGGGATCGCTCGGCAGAGTGACGGATGCTTCCAGATGGTCTGCCATGGCGAGGTCGTCCCTTTCCCACGGAACCGGAGCCCGACACGGAGCGGCTGGTTCGAGTACGGTCCCGGACTGGTGCTTCGCGCCAGACTGCCATTCCCGCGCCGGTCACGGGGTGCGATCCACCAAGATATGCATATATCTGTCGCTCGAAGCGGTGAACTCTGCGACCCCAGAGCGTATTTGCGCGGCTCATAAGGAGTAAGGAGTGGCCCATGCAGTACGGTCCCGCGGTGCGCCGCCGAAAGCTGGGTGACGAACTGCGCGCACTGCGCTCCAGGGCCGGCCTCACAAGCGGTGAGGCGGCGCGTCTGGTGGGCTGGCACCAGTCGAAGGTGAGCCGCATCGAGACCGGCGCGAGCGGGGTGAAACCGGCGGACGTACGGTTACTCCTGGACGCGTACCGGGTTCCGGAGGGCGAGTCGCGTGAGCTGATGCTCGTGCTGGCGGGCGGCGAGGACGGCGGCCGGCACCACTGGTGGCATGCCTACCGGGGCGTACTGCCGCCCACCTACCGGGACTTCATCAGCCTGGAGTCGCAGGCCAGCACGATGCGCACGCTGGAGACCTCGGTGGTGCCGGGGCTGCTGCAGACCCCGGAGTACGCGCGCGCGATGACCCGGGCCGCCGTGGACGGCGTGGAGGAGACCCGGCTCGACGCACTGGTCGAGGTGCGGCTGGCCCGGCAGGACGTACTGCGTTCGGATCCGCCGCTGGCGCTGAGCGCGGTCCTCGACGAGGCGGTGCTGCGCCGAGAAGTGGGCGGTCCGGAGGTGATGACACGTCAGCTGGAGCGCCTCATGGAAGCGGCCAGACTGCCCCAAGTGCGGTTGCAGATCCTGCCGTTCACCGCGGGGGCGTACATCGGCATCACCGGCCCTTTCGTTATCTTCTCTTTTCCGAGCACTTCTGACTTGGATGTGGTTGTTCTCGACCAGATGATGAGTAGCCTCTACCTCGAACGGAAAGAAGACCTCCGGGCCTACAGCGAGGCCTTCAACACCCTTCAGATCCACGCCCTTTCGCCCGAGGATTCGTTGGATTTCATCGCCGGTCTGAATCACGGCGGGTAAGGAGGCACCATGTCCGCAATGCCTCGAAACGTACCGTCCGTCGTCGAACAACCCGGTGTCCAATGGCTGCGCAGCAGCTACAGCACCGGCGCGAACAACTGTGTGGAGACGGCCCGTCCGGACACCGGAGTCCGGGCAGGTCGGCTCGCCGTACGCGACTCCAAGAACGTGGCGGGGCCCGTCCTGCTCTTCTCCCCCGAGAGCTGGGAGGGCTTCCTCACCACGCTGAGGTGATCGCCCAAGGACGCACGGCCGCGGTTCGCCGACTCATGGTCGCGTGTCACTGATCAACGACCCTGTGGATCTACGCGTCTACGGTCGGTTCTCGCCGATCACCTGTACCGCCCGTGCGATCTGTTCCTCGGCCAGGTCCGCGCGGGCGGTCAGCCGCAGCCGGGACACCCCGTCGGGCACGGACGGCGGACGGAAGCAGCCCACGCCCACACCGGCGGCCCGGCAGTCGGCCGCCCATCGCACGGCCCCCTCCGGGGAGGGCGCGCGCACGGAGACGACCGCCGCGTCCGGCCGTACCGCCGACAGTCCCTGCGCGGTCAGCCTGGTGTGCAGCTCACGCGCCACCGCACGCGCGCGTGCGGCCCGTTCGGGCTCGCGGCGCAGCAGGGTGAGGGCCGCGAGGGCGGCGCCCGCCGCGGCCGGGGCGAGGCCGGTGTCGAAGATGAACGTACGGGCCGCGTTGACGAGGTGCTCGATCACCCGAGCGGGGCCCAGCACGGCGCCCCCCTGGCTGCCGAGCGACTTGGACAGGGTGACCGTCACGACGACGTCCGGCGCGCCCGCCAGCCCGGCCGCGAACGCCGACCCCTGCCCGCCCTCGCCCAGGACTCCCAGCCCGTGCGCGTCGTCGACCACCATTCCCGCGCCGAACTCCCGGCAGGCGGCGGCGAGTTCGGCCAGCGGTGCCGCGTCCCCGTCGACCGAGAAGACCGTGTCGGACACGGCGACGGCGGGCCCGCTGTGGGTGCCGAGCGCCTTGCGGAAAGCCTCCGGGTCGGCGTGGCCGACGACCTGGGTCGTGCCCCGGGCCAGGCGGCAGCCGTCGATGAGCGAGGCGTGGTTGCCCGCGTCCGAGACGACGAGGGAGCCGTGCGGTGCGAGCGCGGTGACCGCGGCGAGGTTGGCCGCGTATCCGGAGGAGAAGACCAGCGCGGCCTCGAATCCGCAGAAGTCGGCCAGTTCGCGTTCGAGTTCCGCGTGCAGTTCCGTACTGCCGGTGACGAGCCGCGAGCCGGTGGCACCGCCGCCCCAGCGCCGGGCGGCCCGGGCCGCGCCCTCGGTGACCTCGGGGTGCCGGGCCAGGCCCAGGTAGTCGTTGCTGGCGAGGTCGAGGAGCGGCGAGTCGGCGGGGCGCGGACGCAGGGTCCGTACGAGTCCGGCGCGGCGGCGCGCCTCGGCCTGCTCGTCGATCCAGCCGAACGCCATGAGTCCTCCGCGCAGCGACGTGTTTGTAGGCAGTCAACAGACCCTAACCGCACGCTCTGCCACCCATGATGTGGCAATACCCACACGTCGAAGCACCTCTGTTGTACCAATCCCTCCTTTCGCTCGGCCCGTCGGATACGTCAGGATCGGCTCCCATGGACCTGCTGACGACGCTGGTGGACAAGGGGCTGCGGCGCGAGTTGCCGACCCGTGAAGAGGCGCTGGCCGTACTGGCCACCTCCGACGACGATCTCCTGGATGTGGTGGCCGCCGCCGGGAAGGTGCGCCGGCACTGGTTCGGGCGGCGGGTGAAGCTCAACTACCTGGTGAACCTGAAGTCGGGCCTGTGCCCGGAGGACTGCTCCTACTGTTCGCAGCGCCTCGGCTCGACCACGGGCATCCTGAAGTACACCTGGCTCAAGCCCGACGAGGCCTCGAAGGCCGCGGCGGCCGGGCTGGCCGGCGGCGCCAAGCGGGTCTGTCTGGTGGCGTCCGGGCGCGGCCCGACGGACCGTGACGTGGACCGGGTCGCCGGCACCATCAAGGCGATCAAGGACCAGAACGAGGGCGTCGAGGTGTGCGCGTGCCTCGGTCTGCTCTCCGACGGCCAGGCGGAGCGGCTGCGCGAGGCCGGGGCGGACGCCTACAACCACAACCTGAACACGTCCGAGGCGACGTACGGCGACATCACCACCACGCACACCTACGAGGACCGGGTCGACACGGTCCAGAAGGCGCACGCGGCCGGGCTGTCCGCCTGCTCGGGCCTGATCGCGGGCATGGGCGAGAGCGACGCCGACCTCGTCGACGTCGTCTTCTCCCTCCGTGACCTCGACCCGGACTCGGTTCCTGTCAACTTCCTCATCCCGGTCGAGGGCACCCCGCTGGCCAAGGAGTGGAACCTCACCCCACAGCGCTGTCTGCGCATCCTGGCGATGGTCCGGTTCGTGTGCCCGGACGCGGAGGTACGCATCGCGGGCGGCCGTGAGGTCCATCTGCGCTCGATGCAGCCGCTCGCGCTGCACCTGGCCAACTCGATCTTCCTCGGCGACTACCTCACCACCGAGGGCCAGGCGGGCAAGGCCGACCTCGACATGATCGCCGACGCCGGTTTCGAGGTGGAGGGCGCCGACCAGGTGACCCTGCCCGAACACCGGGCGGCGGCGCGCGGCGGATGCGGGTCCCACGAATCGACGGGTGCTGGGTGCGGTTCCGGCGAATCCACGGGCGGCGGGTGCGGCTCGCACGAGGGCGGCGGTGTCTGCGGTACGGCCGCTCCCGCTACGCCGACGGTGAGCGAGCCCCGTACGGACCTGGTCACCGTACGCCGTCGAGGTGCCGGAACGGACCTCGCGCCCAATGCCTGACCTGGCCGATCTGCCTCTGTCCCAGCTGCTCGACCTGGACCGGCGGCACGTCTGGCATCCGTACGGGCCCATGCCGGGCCGGGTCGAACCGCTCGTCGTGGAGTCGGCGAGCGGTGTGCGGCTCCGCATGGCGGGCGGCTCGGGCGAGCTGGTAGACGGGATGTCGTCCTGGTGGTCGGCGATCCACGGCTACAACCACCCGGTGCTCAATGAGGCGGCGCGCGAGCAGCTCTCGCGGATGAGCCATGTCATGTTCGGCGGGCTCACCCACGAGCCCGCCGTACGACTGGCGAAGCTCCTTGTCGACTTGTCGCCTGATGGACTCGAGCATGTCTTCCTCGCCGACTCGGGTTCGGTGTCGGTCGAGGTCGCGGTCAAGATGTGTCTGCAGTACTGGCGTTCGGTGGGCCGCCCGGCGAAGCAGCGTCTGCTGACCTGGCGCGGCGGCTACCACGGCGACACCTGGCAGCCGATGTCCGTGTGCGACCCCGAGGGCGGCATGCACGAGCTGTGGCAGGGCGTCCTGCCCCGCCAGGTCTTCGCGGATGCGCCACCCACGGAGTACGACGAGTCGTACGCCGACCAGCTGCGCTCGACGATCGAGCGGCACGCCGACGAACTGGCCGCCGTGATCGTCGAACCGGTGGTGCAGGGCGCGGGCGGGATGCGGTTCCACTCCCCCGCGTATCTGCGGGTGCTGCGCGAGGCGTGCGACGCGTACGGTGTGCTGCTCGTGTTCGACGAGATCGCGACCGGGTTCGGCCGCACGGGAACCCTGTTCGCGGCGGAGCACGCGGCGGTGACCCCGGATGTGATGTGCGTGGGCAAGGCGCTGACCGGCGGCTATCTGACGATGGCGGCGACGCTGTGCACGGCACGGGTGGCCGACGGCATCTCGCGCGGCGAGGTCCCGGTGCTCGCCCACGGCCCGACCTTCATGGGCAACCCGCTGGCGGCGGCCGTCGCCTGCGCCTCGATCGGCCTGCTGCTCGACCAGGACTGGCAGGCGGAGGTCAAGAGGCTCGAGGCCGGACTGCGCGACGGACTCGCCGGCGCTTCGGACCTCCCCGGAGTCCGGGACGTACGTGTGCTGGGCGCGATCGGGGTGGTGCAGCTCGACCACAAGGTGGACATGGCGGCGGCCACGGCGGCGGCGGTGCGCGAGGGCGTGTGGCTACGGCCGTTCCGCGACCTCGTGTACACCATGCCGCCGTACGTCACCGGCGACGCGGACGTGGCCCGGATCGCGCGCGCGGTGTGCGCGGCAGCCGAGGAGGGATGAACATGCCGATCCTGGTGATCACGGGGACGGGCACGGAGGTCGGCAAGACGGTCACGACGGCCGCCGTCGCCGCCACGGCACTCGCGGCGGGCCGCACGGTGGCCGTGCTCAAACCCGCGCAGACGGGAGTAGGGCCGGACGAGCCCGGTGACGCCGCCGAGGTCGCGCGGCTCGCGGGCGCGGTCCACGCGGTCGAACTCGCCCGTTACCCGGAGCCGTTGGCCCCCGCGACAGCCGCCCGCCGGGCCTCACTCCCGCCGGTGCGACCGGCCGAGGTGGCGGAGGCCGCCGCGAAACTGGCCACCGAGTACGACCTGGTACTGGTGGAGGGCGCCGGCGGACTGCTCGTACGCTTCGACGACGAGGGCAACACCCTGGCGGACGCGGCCGAGTTGATGAACGCACCCGTACTGGTCGTCGCTTCGGCAGGCCTGGGCACCCTGAACACGACAGAACTGACGGCTCGTGAACTGTCCCGCAGAAACATCGACTTGCGAGGCATCGTCATCGGCAGCTGGCCCGACGAGCCTGATCTGGCCTCCCGTTGCAACGTGGCCGACCTGCCGACGGTAGCCGGAGCACCCCTACTCGGAGCACTACCGGCGGGAGCAGGAACCCTCCCCCCGCCCAACTTCCGCACGCTGGCAAGCAGTTGGCTGGCCCCACCACTGGGCGGCACATGGAACGCAGCGAACCTGGACGAGCGCTTTTAGGGGCGCGGGGAACTGCGCGACCAGCCCCCACCGCCCCGCAGCCAACACACAACACACAACTCACAACCCCTCCTCCCCCAACAACCGCACCAACTCAACCCGAGACCGAATCCCCAACCGCGAGAAAACCCCCCGCAGATGATGATCAATTGTCCGCGGACTCAAAGCCAGCCGCACAGCGATCTCCCGATTGGTCGCCCCCTCGGCAACCATCCGCGCCACCATCAACTGCTGCGCCGTAAGCCGCGCAGCGACCTTCACCGGCCCCGAGACAACAGTCACCGGCGCCCCCAGCGCCCGAAGCTCCGCCCGTGCCTGCGTCGCACAGTGCGGCGCGCCGAACGTCTCGAACGCCTCCAGCGCACTGTGCAGCCGGTCCCGCGCCTCGGTGCGGTGCCGCAGTCGGCGCAACGCGCTGCCGAACAGCAGCTCCGTACGGGCGCGTTCGAAGTCGCGTGTGCCGTGTGCGTGCAGGTCGAGGGCGGTGCGGTAGTGATCGACCGCTTCGGCGCCGGGCGCGAGCAGCGCACGGCAGCGGGCGCTCAGCGCCAGGTCGTCCGAGCTGCGCACAGCCGTGGCCCAGCGGTCGTAGTCGGCGTGGGCGGCCCGGGCGACGCGGGTGTCGCCGGTGCGGACGGCGGCCTCGACGTAGTGCGGGGTGGCCAGGTGCCGGATGGCCCGGTGTCCGTGGCCGGGGCCGAATCCGGCGAGGGCGCGCAGCCGGGCGGCGGCGCTCTCGAAGCGGCCGGTGGACAGGTCGAGGAAGGCGAGCGCCCACAGGGCGAGGGCGGCGGGCAGTCCCAGGCCGTGGGCGCGGGCGTGGGTACGGGCGGCCTCGGCGCGGTCCCGGCAGACCTCGCCGTCGCCGGTCACCGCGGCGAACATGGCGAGGGCGGCCTGCAGATGACAGGCGCCGTTGTCCTGGCCGGTGGCGTACGCCTGCCAGAGGGCGTCGGCCGCGGCGGTCTCGGCGGCACGTGGGCGGCCGGTCCAGAAGTCGGCGTAGGCCCGGAACTCCATGGCCTGCGGGACGGTCACCGTCTCCCCTCGGGCGCGGGCGGAGGCGGCGGCCCGGACGGTGGCGCGTGCGGCGCCGGGGTGGTCTCCGAGGAGCAGCGCGGCGATGCCGGAGTGGATGAGCAGGGTGGGGTCGCCCCCGGGACCGCAGCGCCCGGCGGCGGCCTTGAGGAGGTTGCGGGCGTCCTCGTACCGGCCCTCGACAGCGGCGGCGAGTCCCGCGAGGGTGCCGGGCGGGATGATGCCGAGCCGTGCGGACACGGTGGCCGCCTCCCGGCAGCGGCGTAGGTCACCGGTGTACATGGCGGCCTCGGTGGCACGTGCCAGCAGGTGCACGGCGACGTCCAGGGCGGGGTTGGGGACGCGCTGCGACGACTCTGAGTCCGGGTGCGAGTGGGGGTACGGGGGGCCGTAAGGGTACGGATACGGGCCGTCCGGAAGGTCGGAGCCCGGCTGCCGCTGATCCCCGGCGGAACGATTCAGCGCCCCGCCCCGCTCAGGCATGCGCCCCTGCTCAGGCGTTCGCCCTTGCTCCAGCGCGGCCCTCGCGTGCCGGACCGCGGCCGTCAGCAGTCCGTCGAAGGCCTCGGTCGCGTTGCCCGAGCGCAGGGCGAGCATGCCGCTCAGCGCGCTCTCGTCCGAGGAGGACGCCACCAGCACCAGTCCGCGGGCCCGGTCGCCGTCACCCCGGTGCCAGGCGTCGGCGGCGGCCCGGGAGAGGAGCCGGGACCGGTCTCGCGGGTCGGGCGAGAGGGCGGCGGCGCGTTCGGCGAGGGCGCCGGCCAGGAGGTGGTCGCCGAGCTCACGCGCATCGAGCGCGGAGGCGCCGAGTTCGCCGGCGAGCCGTGCGCTGGGGCCCAGGGCTCCGGCGCCCCGGTGCCAGGACCGCCGGGGTGTCTCGCCGTCGCCGTGCAGGACACGGGCCAGCAGCCGGTGGGTGTCGCGCCGGTCCGCCGAGGACCCGGACTCGTAGGCCGCGACGCGTGTCCACGCGTCGCGGAAGACGACTCCGTTCGCCGTCGCATGGGCGATTCCGGCCGCCTCGGCGGCGTCGAGGGCCCGGGTGTCGAGGTGGCCGGCGGCGACCGCGCGCAGAAAGGCGTGGGTCGGTACCGGGTGCTGGTCGGCGGCGGCGAGGAGGAGCAACAGCCGGGTGTCGTCGGGCAGGGCGCGGATCTCCCGGCGGTGCGCCCGCAGCAGTTCGGGGGCGAGTTCGGCGGGTTCCGACGGGAGCGGGTCGAGGCCCGCCGCCTGCCGTTCGGTGAGGCGCGGTACGAGTTCGGCGGCGGCGCGCGGATCGCCGTACGCGGCGCGCAGGACGCGCACGCGGACGCCTTCGGGGAGTGGGGGGCCGAGCTGCTGCCACGCGTCCGTGAGCTGCGGTGGCGAAATACGCGGGAGAGGCGGGGGATTCACCGAGGTCACCACACCACTCACGTTACTGGCGAGTTACAAGGTGCGTAAAGACCGGCGATTTCACCGATGCGGCGCGCGTAGACCCGGCCTGACACTCCAGCCAACCCCGCCCCATATCAGGAGGCACCATGCAGCGCCGTATGCGACGCATCACAGCAGCCTTCTCGGCCGTCCTGTCCTCGATGCTTCTGTCCCTCTCGCTCACCGCGACTCCCGCCCAGGCCGCCACCCACAATCCGATCGTCTTCGTGCACGGTCTCAGCAGCTCGTCTAGCAGCTGGAACGACTGGGTCGCCGACTTCAAGGCCGACGGCTACACGGCCTCCGAGCTGGACGCCTGGACGTACTCGTGGTCCCAGTCGAACGTCACCACGGCTCAGCAACTGGCCACCGAGGTCAAGAGGGTTCTGGCCGCGACCGGCGCCTCGAAGGTGGATCTCGTCGTCCACTCGATGGGTGCGCTGAGCGCTCGCTACTACCTCAAGAACCTCGGCGGAACCGCGTACGTCGACGACTTCGTCTCCGCGGCCGGCGTCAACCACGGCACCACGGTCGCCTCCTGGTGCTCGTGGCTGTACACCTCGTGTGCCGAGATGTACACCGGGAGTTCGTTCCTGACCTCGCTGAACTCGGGCGACGAGACCCCGGGCAGCGTGTCGTACGCCAGTTACTGGTCGAACTGCGACGACGCGCTCACCCCGGACACCACCGCGATCCTCAGTGGAGCCACGAACGTCGAGGTCGGTTGCATCTCGCACGACGAGATGAACAACGACTACGGCGTCTACCAGCAGGTGCGCGACTTCATCGCCTGATCCCGCCGACAGCGAGTGGTGCACGGGTCCCGTGAGCGGGGACAATCGCGGTAAGGCCCGTCCTCCCCGGGAGGTCCCCATGCCGCTACGGTCCGCCGCCGGCTCCGCCAAGGTGCCGCGGGATCCCGTGCACCATCCGCTGTTCGCGCGTTACTACGCCCGGCTCAGCTCCGCCGCCGAGACCGGCATGGGCCTCGGCGCCCTGCGGCACCGGCTGCTCGCCGGGCTCTCCGGCCGGGTGATCGAGATCGGCGCCGGCAACGGACTGAACTTCGCGCGCTATCCGGGCACCGTCTCGGAGGTCGTCGCGATCGAACCCGAGCGTCTGCTGCGACAGTTGGCCGTGGAGGCGGCGATGCGCTGCGAAGTGCCCGTCGATGTCGTGCCGGGCGTGGCGGAGGCGCTGCCCGTGAAGGCGGAGGCCTTCGACGCGGTCGTGCTCTCGCTGGTGCTGTGCGGTGTCCGGGACGTCTCCCGCGCGCTCGCGGAGGTACGGCGGGTGCTGCGGCCCGGTGGCGAGGTGCGGTTCTTCGAGCACGGCGTCGGCGGCGGGCCCGCGATGCGGTTCACCCAGCGCGCCCTCGACCGCACGGTGTGGCCGGCGCTCGCCGGCGGCTGCCATCTGTCCCGGGACCCGGTCGCCGCGTTGCGGGACGCGGGGTTCGAACTCGGCCCGTACCGGCGGCTGTTGCTCGCCGAGAAGGGACCGCGGCTGCCCATCTCGTACTGCGTGATGGGCAGCGCGTGGCGTCCCCCGGAGCCGGATGCAGATGGCTCATAGGCTCCACTGGCGAAGCTCGTGCGCGATGTCCTGCACCGAGGCGTCGCCCGTCTTCACCAGTCGGGCGAGCTCACGCACCTGCTCGGGCGAGGTGACGACCTTGACCCCGCTGGCGATCAGGTAGGCGTAGGCGACCGCAGAGGCGAACAGCGCGTTGGAGCGCTCCAACGCGGGTACGTGCAGCAGGAGTTGGAGCAGGGCGGCGGCCCTGGCGTGCGGGTTGTCGTAGACGGGGATGTCGAAAATCTCGGCCTCGTGGCGGGCGACGGCGGCGACCAGAGCGCCCCAGTCGGAGACCTGGGGGTCTCCGGGCGTCTTCCGTTCGGCGATCATGAGGAGCCAGGCGAGGTCGATCCTGAGGTTGCCGGAGTTGTCCAAGGGGTCAGTGACGACCTTCGCGCTTGCCTTCACGGTCCGTGCCGAATTCCTCGGCGAAGACGGACTCGTACTGCTTCATGAAGTCGGCGGCGGCCTCCACGAAGGTGTGGCCCGCCTCGCCGGTGTCATGTCTGACCAGCTCTTCGATGTAGCGGTTGACGCTCATCCCACGGGCGAGGGCCTGTTCGCGTGCTGCCCGGGCGGTGCCCTCGTCCACCCGGACGTTCAGCTGAGTCTTGGGCATATCTCGAAGCTAGCGCGTGAGTGCTAGCACCGGCAAGGGGGCCACCTGGGAGTGAAAAGGGATACCGGGTGTGCGCCTCGTCACACTACGCTCGGCCGGGACAAGGAACGAGGGACGTCGGTACGACATCGGGCCGGCCACGACCAGCAAGCCACTGAAGGAGGCAGCCTTGTCCACACCTGCTGCGGAGCACGCCCCCGGGCACGCGGAGGCGGACGGGACCGCGGCCCGCGCCCGTGCGCTGACCAAGGCGTACGGGTCGGGCGAGACGACCGTCCTCGCCCTCGACTCGGTCGACGTGGACATCGCGCGCGGGCGCTTCACCGCGGTCATGGGACCGTCGGGGTCGGGCAAGTCCACGTTGATGCACTGTCTGGCCGGGCTCGACACCGTGTCGGCGGGGCAGGTGTGGCTCGGCGACACGGAGATCACGGGGCTGAAGGAGCGTGATCTGACCCGGCTGCGGCGGGACCGGATCGGGTTCATGTTCCAGTCGTTCAATCTGATCCCGACCCTGAACGCGGTCGAGAACATCACTCTGCCCATGGACATCGCGGGCCAGAAACCCGACCAGAAGTGGCTGGACCAGGTCATCGACTCGCTGGGGCTGCGGGACCGGCTGAAACACCGCCCGGCGCAGCTGTCCGGCGGGCAGCAGCAGCGCGTGGCCTGCGCCCGGGCGCTCGCCTCGCGCCCCGAGCTGATCTTCGCGGACGAGCCGACCGGCAACCTCGACTCGCGCGCCGGTCTTGAGGTCCTCGGCTTCCTGCGCGACGCCGTCGACGACCTCGGCCAGACGGTCGTCATGGTGACCCACGACCCGGGCGCCGCCGCCGTCTCCGACCTGGTGCTCTTCCTCGCCGACGGACGGATCGTGGACGAGATGGCGCGGCCCACGGCGGAAGCGGTCCTGGAGCGGATGCGTCTGTTCTCCGGCGGCCAGAGTCAGACACAGAGCCGGTCCGCCTCGCCCGACACCCCGTCCCGCACCGAGCCCACCGACGAGGACTGACGCCCCGTGCTGAAGGCAACGCTCAGGAGTTTTCTCGCCCACAAGGGCAGACTGCTGCTCTCCGCGCTGGCCGTGGTCCTGTCCGTGGCGTTCGTCGCGGGCAGCCTGATCTTCTCCGACACGGTCACCCGTACCTTCGACCGGCTCTTCGCCTCCACCTCCGCCGATGTCACCGTGAACCCCCGGACGGACTTCAAGGGGTCGGTGCCCTCCGGCGAGGTCCTGACCCTGCCCGCCTCGCTGGCCAAGCAGGTCGCCGGAGTCGCCGGAGTCGCGGACGCGCATGCGGACGCGTCGGTCGACAACCTCACCGTCGTCGACGACCGGAACAAGTCGGTCTCACCGACCTCCGGCGCCCCCACCATCGCCACCGACTGGTACCTCACCGACCGCAGCCCCGTGAAACTCACCTCCGGCCATGCCCCCCGGGGCGACGGCGAGGCGCTGCTCGACGCGGACACCGCCGACAGCAAGGACGTGGGCATCGGCGACACGCTCACCGTGCACGCGCAGCCGGGGTCGTTCAAGGTCAAAATCGTCGGGATCGCCACCTTCACCACCACCAACCCGGGCGCGGCGCTGCTCTTCCTGGACACGAAGACCGCGCAGACCAGGCTGCTCGGAGCGCCGGACCGGGCCACGAGCATCTCGGTGACCGCCGCGAGCGGGGTGAGCGACGCCGAGCTGAAGAGCCGTATCGCGCAGCGGATCGGCACCAGCGACTACGAGTTGCAGACGGCCTCCGAGCAGGCCGAGTCCTCCGCGGAACAACTCGGCGGATTCCTCGATGTGATCAAGTACGTGATGCTGGGCTTCGCCGGGATCGCGGTGCTCGTCGGGGTCTTCCTGATCGTCAACACCTTCTCCATGCTGATCGCCCAACGCACCCGCGAACTGGGCCTGTTGCGGGCGCTCGGCGCCGACCGGCGGCAGGTGCGGCGGTCCGTGCTGACCGAGGCGGTGCTGCTCGGCCTGGTCGGCTCGACGCTCGGCCTCGCCGCCGGGATCGGTCTCGCGGCCGGACTGATCCGGCTGATGAGCGCGTTCGGCATGAACCTCAGCTCGGCCGACATGGTGGTGGGCTGGGCGACGCCCGTGTCGTCGTACGCCGTCGGGCTCGGCGTGACCTTCGTGGCGGCCTATCTGCCGGCCCGGCGGGCCGCGGTGGTCTCCCCCATGGCCGCGCTCTCGGACGCCGAGATCGCCGGGGTGGGCAAGCCCCTGCGGGTACGGGCGGTGGTCGGCGCCATCGTCGGGGCGCTCGGGGCCGCCGCGCTCGTGGGCTGCGCCACCGCCGACGAGACATCCACCTCCGCTTCCCTGCTGGGACTCGGGGTCGTCCTCACGCTCATCGCCACGGTCATCGCGGGCCCGCTGCTGGTCCGGCCGGTCATCCGGGTGCTGGGCGGCGCGTTCCCCGCGCTCTTCGGGCCGGTCGGCCGGATGAGCCAGCGCAACGCCCTGCGCAATCCCCGCCGTACGGGGGCCACGGCCGCCGCGCTGATGGTGGGCCTCGCCCTGGTCGGCGGGATGTCGGTGGCCAGCGCCTCGATGACCAAGTCCTTCGACCAGCAGATCGACAAGACGCTCGGCGCCGACTTCGTCGTGCAGAACGACAACTTCGTGCCGTTCCCCGAGGAGCTCACCGACAAGGTGCGGGACACGAAGGGGGTCGGTCTCGTCGTACGGCAGCGGTTCGTGCCGGTCGCGGTGCGCTTCCCGGACGGCAAGCGCCTGGAGACCACGGCCGCCGGGTACGACGCGCGGCTCGACGACGTCGCCCATGTCACCTACGCGCAGGGCGACACGGCCGCCGCACTCGCGGACGGCCATCTGGCGCTGTCCGCCGACTACGCCAAGGACCACGGCGCACGGATCGGCACCGTGCTGCCGGTGCAGTTCCCCGACGGCGGACGGACCCAGCTGACGGTCGCCGCCCTCACCGACCAGGACAGCGCCGAGGGGTTCGGCACGCAGGGCGGGATCTACTTCGGGATCGCCGTCGCCGAGCGGTTCGTGCCCGGCGGGCAGGAGTCCGCGCTGTACGTCAACGCGGCCGACGGCACGAGCGTGGACCAGCTGCGTCCCGCGCTGGAGCGGACCCTCGAGCCGTATCCCCAGGTCAAGGTGCGTGACCAGGCCGACTACAAGGAACTGATCCGCAACCAGATCGCCGTACTGCTCTACCTGGTCTACGCGCTGCTGGGCCTCGCGATCGTCATCGCGGTGCTCGGCGTGGTCAACACCCTCGCCCTGTCGGTCGTGGAGCGCACCCGCGAGATCGGGCTGCTGCGGGCCATCGGGCTGTCACGGCGTCAGCTGCGCCGGATGATCCGGCTGGAGTCGGTGGTCATCGCCGTGTTCGGCGCGGTGCTCGGGCTGGGGCTCGGGCTGGTGTGGGGCGTGTGCATACAGCGGGTGCTGGCGCTGCAGGGCATGGAGGCACTGGCGATTCCCTGGGTCACGATCGTCCTGGTGGTGGTCGGCTCGGCGGTCGTCGGGATCGTCGCGGCGCTGCTGCCCGCGCTGCGCGCGTCCCGGATGAACGTCCTGGCGGCGATCGCGCACGACTGACGGGGAGCGCGGCGCCGGGTGTCTCCGCTCCCGGCGCCGGGCTTCGCGTACCGCCGTCGCCCGGCCAAGTCCCGTGGCGATGCGTGCAGTCGTGTCGCCGCCGATCGGGTTGTACGTACATCGGCGCGCAGGACGGGAAGTGACGACAGGTCAGGCCATCAAATGCCTGGTCAGAGCCCTGCTGCTGGTGTCGGGGGATGGTGGGCGGCCGGTCCGGGTGCCGCCGTACGGGTCAGCCGGGCGGGCGGCTCGAGTGGTGGGTCCGGCGGGTCTGGCTGACGGTGGATCACGTCGAGGTCGGGTCTCGTCAGCTGACATCACGTCAGCGCCCCGGCCGCGGCGGAAGGACTTCGATCATGCGCTCTGCCCGCCTGCTCCTCGCTACCGCGACGGCCACGGCCGCTCTCGCGATCGCCGCACCCGGCGCTTTCGCCGCCGACGGCGGCGACTGGGACCACGGTGACTCTTCATACAGCAAGGAGCACGACAAGGACAGCAAGCACGACAAGCCGAACGGTGGCATGCACACGGGTGGCGGTGCGCTCACCGCGGTGAACGAGGGCGACTGGAGCAAGGGCGACAGCGCGGACGAGAGCAAGAAGGGCGGCTGGGAGGCCGACAAGGAGGAGGCCAAGGGCTCCTGGAACTCCGAGGACAAGGAGGAGAGCAGCAGCAAGGGTGACTGGGGCGGCAAGGGCGAGTGGGGCGGCAAGCACGAGAAGCCCAGCGGTGGCATGCACACCGGTGGCGGCGCGCTCGCGTCCCCGGGTGTCACGGCCGGCGGGCTGGCGGCCCTGGCGGTCGTCGGCGCGGGTGCGTTCGCGATGCGTCGCAGGAACGCGGCCGACGGGGTGTCCTGACCGATGCCTGACATAGCAGCCGGGGCCGTCGCGTGCGCACATCCGCCTGTGCGCACTGCGGCGGCCCGGCCGGTTTAGTCCCCCTCTTCTGTCTCCTGCTGTGCCCGTGTTCCAGTGAGGTGGTTCCCGATGGCAGCCCGGTTGCCCTCCCCTGTCGCATCCCCGTCGGCGCCGCCCAGGCGGCGCTTTGTCGTACGTCTGATCGCCTGGTCCGTGGTCCTCCTGATCCCGGCGGTCTTCCTCTTCTCCGGGAACGACGAGCCGTCCGACGACGCCCGCGCGCCCCGGGTCGCCGTAGCGCACGCCCCGTCCGTGTCGGCCACGCCGAAGGCCTCGGTGGCCCCGAAGGGCGGAAAGCAGCTGCCGCGGGCGCGGCCGACGCGGCTGCGGATCCCGGCCATCGGCGTGGACGCCCCCTTCGTCGGCCTCGCCATCGGCGCCTCGGGCCAGCTCGAGCCCCCGCCCGCCGACGACGTGAACCTGGTCGGCTGGCAGGCGAACGGCGTGTCGCCGGGTGAGGCGGGGACCGCGATCATCGCCGGGCACGTCGACACGGCGACCTCCCCCGCCGTCTTCGCCGGGCTGAGCGAAGTGGAGAAGGGCACCCGCTTCTCCGTCAACCGGTCCGACGGTCGTACGGCCGTCTTCGTGGTCGACAGCGTGGAGACGTTCGCGAAGGACGACTTCCCCGACGAGCGGGTGTACGCCGACACCCCGCAGGCCCAGGTCCGGCTGATCACCTGCGCCGGTGACTACGACCACTCGGTGAAGGACTACACCGACAATCTCGTGGTCTTCGCCCACCTCGTCTGACCCCGCGCGGCCCGTCCCGGCCCTTCGGGATCCCCCGGGAGCCCACCTGGGTGATCAGCGGTGGCGGGCCGGAACACCCGCTCCTAGCTTCGGCATATGACCAGACGACAGATCACCCACCTCGTATGTACGGCGGCTGTTGTTGCCTCAGGGCTGGGAGCGGCCGCTCCGACCGACCACCGCACGGCGCATCAGCTGCTCCGCGTCCACCGGGTGCAGCCCGGCGAATCGATCCAGCGGGCGGTGAACGCCTCACGGCCGGGGGACACCGTTGTCCTCTCCCCCGGCACCTACCACGAGAGCGTCAGCATCACCGTGCCCGACCTGACCCTGCGGGGCTCCCTCGCCGGGCCGGCCGTCATCGTCCCCGGACCGGCCTCCGCCGACGGCACCTGCGCCAAAGCGGGCAACGGCGTCTGTGTGACCGGCACCAAGAGCAGTCCCGTCAAGGGCGTCACCCTTCGCTCGCTGACGATCCGGAACTTCACCAAGAACGGCCTGTGGGCCTCGTGGACCGACAAGCTGAAGGTCCAGAACGTGACCGCCGAGAAGAACGGACAGTGGGGCCTCGCCCAGGAGAGGTCCGTGCGCGCGGTGTTCAGCCGCAACGTCGCCGAGCAGAACGGTGACGCCGGGCTCTTCGTCGCCAACACCGTCGACCGGGAGGACGGCGCCCAGGACTCCAAGGGCACCGTCGTCAGCCACAACCGTCTGGTCGGCAACCGCATCGGCCTCACGGTGCGGCGGCTGCGGAACCTGACCGTCGAACGCAACGACGCGACCGGGAACTGCGCCGGGGTGTTCGTCGTCGGCGACGAGGGCACCCCGCGCGCCGGGGCGATGACCCTACGCCGCAACCACGTCCACGCCAACAACAAGCTGTGTCCGAAGACCCCCCGGCTGCCCTTCCTGCAGGGCTCGGGCATCGTCCTCACCGGCACCGAGAAGACGCTGGTGACGAAGAACCGGGTCGAGGACAACGTGGGCGCCTCCCCGCTGTCGGGCGGCATCGTGCTGTTCAAGAGCTTCGTGGGCGCCCTCAACGAGAACAACGAGATCCGCGACAACGTGGTGCGGCGCAACAGCACGGCCGATCTCGTCGACGGGGACCCCGGCAGGAACAACACCTTCCGCGGCAACACGTGCGGGGTCTCCGAACCCGCGGGAATGTGCTGACGCCGACCCGACTCGAACGACTCCCTCACCCACTCCCCACTCCCCCACACGCACGGCACGACGACAGAGGCGAGGCAACAGATGACGACCGTTGATCCGGCTCCGCCGGCTTCCCCCACTCCCTCCGCGCCCTCCGCTCCCTCCTCTCCCCCAGTCCCTCCGGCGCCCATGCGCCTGAGGGAACTCGTGTTCGGGGCGGCCTGCGCCGCCGCCGTACGCGCCGCCGCCCGTCTGGGTGTCGCGGACGCCCTGGACGACTCCCCCCGGACTGCGGAGGACCTGGCGGCGGCGGTGAAGACCCGGCCCCACACCCTCAGGCGGCTGCTGCGCGCGCTGACCTGCCAGGGCGTGTTCGAGGAGCGCCCCGACGGCACCTTCGTCCACACCGAGATGTCCCGGCTGCTGCGCGAGGACGATCCGCACAGCCTGCGGTACATCGCCCTGTGGTGCACCGAGCCATGGACGTGGAGCGTCTGGCCGCAGCTGGACGAGGCGGTGCGCTCGGGCCGGAACGTCTTCGAGGACATGTACGACCGGGAGTTCTTCTCGTACCTCAACGAGGAGGCCCCCGAGTCGGCGTACGTCTTCAACCGGGCCATGACGACGTCCAGTGAGCAGTCGGCGCGGGACGTCGCGAACCTGCTGGACCTGACCGGGGTCTCCTCGGTCGCGGACATCGGCGGCGGCCAGGGCCGGGTGGTGGCGAGTCTGCTGGAGAAGCACCCCGCGATGCACGGCACGCTGCTCGACCTGCCCGGCGTGGTGGAGAACGCCGACCCCCGGCTGCGCGACGGCGGTTCGCTGGCCGCGCGGGTGAGCATCGTGGCCGGGGACTGCCGGGAGGACATCCCCGTACAGGCGGATGTGTACATCATCAAGAACATCCTGGAGTGGGACGACGACAGCACCCGCCGGGCGCTGGCGAACGTCCGGAAGGCGGCGCGGCCCGGTGCTCGGGTCGTGGTCATCGAGAACCTCGTGGACGACACACCGTCGATGAAGTTCACCACCGCCATGGACCTGCTGCTGCTCCTCAATGTCGGCGGTGCCAAGCACACCCGGCAGAGCATGGTCGACCGGCTGACCGAGGCGGGTCTGGTCATCGGTGAGGTCCGTCCGGTCAACGCGTATCTGCACGCGTTCGAGTGCACCGTCCCCGACAGCTGACCGACCGCCCACCACAAACCCCGAGGCCGGTACCGCGTCCACTCGCGGTACCGGCCTCGGGGTTTCGGCGCTCAGGAGCGGGCGTCGCGCTCCCACTGGTAGAAGCAGTGCGCCATGGCGTCCTTGGGGCTGCGCCAGGTCTGCGGGTCGTACGCGGACACGTACGCCGACAGCTTGTCGCTGATGCCCCGGAACTCGGGGTGTCCGGCGACCTTCGCGATGGCGGGCGCCGGGTCCTGGTCGGCCTCGATGAAGTGCAGGTACACGTCGCCGTACTGGAAGAGGCTGCGGCGGGTGACACCGACGAGGTGCGGGAGTTCACCACTGTCGGAGGCGGCGAACAGGTCGGCGATCGCCGGCGCCGAACCGGGTGCCATCCGGGCGACGATCAGGGCGTGATGCATCGGGGGTCCTTCCTGGGCCGGTGGGTCAGCTGGGCAGGGGCGCGTTCTGGCGTTCGCGGGCGACCTGCTCGATGCGGTCCCGGATGAGCGCCATCTGCGTACGGGAGTTGCGGTTGATGTTGTCCGTCATCCACTCGTCGTCGACGGGGGCGTCGGGCTTCATCGCGAAGTCCTGCGTCCAGCGCATCTGGGTGCCGCCCGGCAGCTCCGTGTACTCCCACAGGATGTTCATGTGGGCGAAGGGACCCGTCTCGATCCGGCGGGCCCGGACGACCCGGTTGGCGCGGTCGACGGTCCGTTCCGAGATCCAGCTCCAGACCTTGCCGTTGTCGTCCGGGTACATGGTGAGGCGGAAGGCGGTGGTGTCGCCCTCGCGGGAGAGCACCTCGAGGGAGGAGTACTCGGTGAAGAGCTGCGGCCAGTTCTCGATGTCGTTGGTGATGTCCCAGACGAGGTCGAAGGGGGCGTCGACGGTGATCGTGTTCTCGGTGTGTCCTGACACTTTCAGGCTCCAGCCTTGAGGGTGCTGTTGACGAGGTCGAGGAACTCCTGGGGCGTCTTGCAGCGCTCGGAGTCGGGGGGCAGCGAGCGGCCGTACTGGTTCTCCAGTTCGCCGACGATGCCGAGCAGGCCGAGCGAGTCGAGGCCGAGGATCCCGAAGGGGGTGTCCGAGGCCCGCTCCAGCTCCCGGGGGTCGACAGTGACTCCGGCGCCCCTCTTCATGAGGGTGGCCAGTTCGTCGTAGGTCACTTGGGTGGTGAGCATGCGGGTGTTCTCCTTACCGCCCGGTGCTGTCGGGCTCAGGCGTCTGCGCGGCGCACGATCAGCGCCGCGTTGGAACCCATCAGTCCCCGGCTGAGGACCAGGGCCGTGCGCGGCTCGGCGGGGCGAGCGCGGGACATCACCAGGTCGAGGTCGTGGCAGATGTCGAACACGTTGGGGGTGGGTGGGATCAGGCGGTGCTCCATGGCGAGCACCGCTGCGGCGATGTCCAGCACGGGCGCCCCGCAGTAGGCGCGCCCCATGCCGGTCTTGGGCGCCGTGACGGGCACCTTGGCGCCGTACTCGCCGAGGGCGTCGGCGATGGCGCCGGCCTCGGCGCGGTCCGCCTCCGGCACTCCGAGGGCGTCGGCGAACACGACGTCGATCTCCTCGGGGGCGCAGCCGGCCTCGTCGAGGGCGGCCCTGATCGCGTGGGCGAGCCCTTCCCGGGACCGGTCCCAGCGGGAGGCGCCGGTGAAGGTGGCGCCGTGTCCGGCGACGACGGCCCGGACGGGCGCTCCGCGTTCCCGGGCGCGGTTCTCGTCCTCGACGACGAGCATGGCGCCGCCCTCGGCGGGTACGAAGCCGCAGGCTCCCGCCGTGAAGGGGCGGTAGGCGCGGGCCGGGTCCTCGACGGTGCTGAGTTCGGCGTAACCGAGCTGGCAGACCATCGAGTAGGGGGCGAGGGGTGCCTCCGCGCCGCCGACGACGACCGCGCCGGTGCCGCGCGCCACGGCCCGTGCGGCGTGGGCGACGGCGTCCAGACCGCCTGCCTCGTCGCTGGCGACCACTCCGCAGGGGCCCTTGAAGCCGCCGCGGATGGAGATCTGGCCGGTGCTGGCGGCGTAGAACCAGGCGATGGACTGGTACGGGCCCACGTACCGGGATCCCTGGCCCCACAGCTTCTGGAGCTCGCGCTGCCCGAACTCACCGCCGCCGGACCCGGCAGCGGTGACCACACCGATGTCGTACGGCTCGGCGGGCTCGCCCCGGGCGATTCCGGCGTCGTCGAGTGCGAGTGCGGCCGCGGCCATGGCGAAGTGGCTGAACCGGTCGGTCTGGACGAGGAATCGCTCCTCGATGAGGTCCCCGGCGTCGAAGCCCCGGACCTCGCCCGCGACGCGCAGCGGCAGATGCCCGCAGCCCTCACGGGTGATCCCGTCCAGGACGACGAGTCCTTCGCCGACGGCCTTCCAGTAGGAGTCGGCCCGCAGGCCGTTGGGCGCGATCACACCGATCCCGGTGATGGCCGCGCGCGGGGTGCGCGGGGTGCGCTGGGTCTGCCGAGTGCTCATCGGGTTCTCCCTCCCGGTCCGGTCAGCAGTACGGCCGACTGGAAGCCGCCGAATCCGCTGCCGACGGAGAGCACGTTCCTGAGCTTTCGCGCTCGCGCGGTGCGCGGCACGTAGTCCAGGTCGCACTCGGGGTCGGGTGTCTCGTAGTTGGCCGTCGGCGGCACGACCTGGTGCTTCAGCGCCAGGACACAGGCGACGACCTCGATCGCGCCGATCGCGCCGAGTGAGTGGCCCACCATGGATTTGATGGAGCTCATCGGAGTGTCGTAGGCGTGGGCGCCCAGGGACCGCTTGACGGCGGCCGTCTCGTGGCGGTCGTTCTGTTTGGTGCCCGAGCCGTGCGCGTTGACGTAGTCGATCATGGTGGGGTCGAGGCGGGCCTGGTCGAGCGTGGCGTCGATCGCCCGGGCCATCTCCAGCCCCTCGCAGGTGAGACCGGTCATGTGGTAGGCGTTGCCGAACGTGGCGTAGCCGCCGATCTCGCAGTAGATGTGCGCGCCGCGGGCCCGGGCGTGCTCGTACTCCTCAAGGACGAGGACCGCCGCGCCCTCGCCCATGACGAAGCCGTTGCGGCGGGCGTCGAAAGGCCGGGAGGCGTGTTCGGGGTCGTCGTTGTTGTCCGAGGTCGCCTTGATGGCGTCGAAGCACGCCATGGTGATCGGCGAGATCGGCGAGTCCGCCGCGCCGGCGATGCAGATGTCGGCACGGCCCTCCTCGATGGTGTGGAAGGCGTAGCCGACCGCGTCGATCCCCGAGGTGCAGCCGGTGGAGACGGTCTGTACCGGGCCCTGGGCGCCGAACTGCTCGGCGACGACCGAGGCGAGGGTGCTCGGCGAGAACGCCCGGTGCAGTTGCGGGTCGGCGCCGCGGTGGTCCACGTCCCACCGCCGGCCGCCCTCGCTGACCTGGACGTAGTCGTGTTCCAGACGGGTGGTGCCGCCGACGGCGCTTCCCAGGGAGACCGCGACACGCCAGGGGTTCTGCGCGCCGGTGTCGAATCCCGAGTCGCCGACGGCTTCGGCGGCGGCGACCATGGCGAACTGGATGTAGCGGTCGGCGTGCTGGCTCACGTCCGGGTCGAGGCCGTGTGCGAACGGGTCGAAGTCGCATTCGGCGGCGATGCGTGAGCGCAGGCCCGCCGGATCGAACAGCGTGATGCCCCGGGTCGCGGTGCGGCCGCCGGAGAGGAGGTCCCAGAACGCCGTGGCGCCGGTCCCTCCGGGAGCGACCACACCGATGCCGGTGACAGCCACCCGCCGGGTCACCGTATGGCCCCGCTTCGCTCGGACGGCTGTCCGTGGTCCGGAGCGAGCCCGCCCGGCCCGCCGACGGCGAACTCCGTGCCGGGTACGGCGGTTTCGGTGACCTCCGTGTCGACGTGACCGAGGCTGGGTCGCGGTGCGAGCGGCCCCAGGTGGAAGACCATACGGGCCTCCACGTCTCCGACGTTGCGGAAGCGGTGGCGTACGTCGATCGGGATCAGGAGGCCCTGATCGGGCCGGAGGGCGTGGGTCTCGCCGTTCAGGTCGACCTCGAGACTGCCCGCGACGACGTACACGAACTCCTCGGAGTACGGGTGGTAGTGCTCGCCGATGCGCTCGCCGGGCTGGACGATCGCCAGGCCCATGAAGCCGCTGGTGGAGCCCACCGTGGCGGGCGTGAGCACGGCCCGCAGGTCGCCGCCGCGTCTGCGGTTGGGTTCTGTCTCGCTCAGATCCACGATGCATGGGTGGTGCTTGTTCATGGTTGACACCTCCGGGGGTGGCAGGGACGTCGTCCGGCGGGTGGGAGCGGCTCGGACCGCGCCGCGGTGATCCGTCAGGAACGTCCGTCAGGAACGCGCCGAGCTGCGGTCGGTGACGGGCATCATGTCGGCGTGCGACAGGAGGCGGTTGATGTTGCGGTCCGTCTCCAGGGAGCCCTCGACACCGATCGCGGCACCGTCGAGGAGACGCTCGAACTCCGCCGCCTTCCCGGGGCCGTTGAGGCCGAGGGAGGACTTGGGGTCGGCGTCGAGTTCACCGGTGAGGTCGACCAGGCGGACAACGATGTCATCACGCTGGAAGACGGTGCTGCCGTACACCGGGCTGTGCGGGTCGTCCGCGGCGGCCTCGTCCTGGTGGGCGAGCAGCCGGGCGAGGTCCATGCCGCGGCCCTCCTTCGCCGGGTAGTACAGCGCGTGCCGCCGCAGTCCGGCCGGGGCCTTCGGGCCGGAGACGACGTGGTGGACGGCGGGGAGCGCGGCCCGGGTGAAGAAGACCCGCGCCGAGTCGGGGTCGCTGAGGTCCCGGTCCTGTTCGAGGTACGGGTTGATGGCCTCCTCGACCGCCCGGACCTCGGGCTGGCGGGCGACGTGGCGGAGCGCCGCGAGGAGGTCGCCCTCTACCTCGACGGCCCGGACGACCCGGTTGCCGTGCATGAAGAGGGAGGTGCGGCGCAGCCGGGTGGTGTCGTCGACCTGCGCCTCGGGCGAGGTGTAGCCGGCCAGGATCTCGGCGACCTTCGACTCCGAGCCCGGCTTGACGGTGAAGGTGAGGGCGTGGCGTGCGACACCGTCGCCGACGCGGGCCTCCACCTGCATGCCCGCCTTCGCCGACTCCGGGGTGAGCGGCGCGTTGGGGGTGGTCTCCCGGAGGATGCTGTAGCGCATGGACCGGGTGTCCCGGACGCAGCTGTGCATCGGCCGGACGGTCTCGACGTGCTCCTCGCTGTTCACCCAGGCGAGGAAGGGGGGTGCGCTCTCCCACTCGCTGGTGATGAGCCACTGCGAGGGGTTCTCGATCGACTGGCAGAGCTGGTCACTGAGGTGACCGGGGACCGACGCGACCTGGTTGCGCATGTGCTCGTACGCGTCCAGGAACTGCTGCTGGGCTCCTTCGTACAGGTCGAGCAGCAGAATCACCCGCAGCCTGGAGCCGTCGAACGCCGACTGCGATATGCGTCCCGAGATGGTCATCCGGCGCACCTCTCCTCTTCGTCGTGAAGGTTCTTCGTGGTGAAGGTCTTCGTGGTGAAGGTTCTTCGTCGTGGAAGGCGGGCGGCCGTCGTGGCCGAAGCCTGGGCCGCCATGAGCCGATCGTTGACGCGACTCGCGATGTGCGCGACTCCCGCGGGGTCGGGCGGGTGAACCGTGCGCCATCCGGGTGCCCTCGGCGGGCGGATCGGCTGCCCGGGATGCACTGTGCAGGGGCAATCGCATCGCCGACCCGCGTCCCGGCACAGCCCGGAGAGGACGTGCGCAGACCGGCGGAGAACCGGCAGAGACCGGCAGACACTGGAGGCATTCATGAACCGCGCGGAAGAGGCCGACGGCAGAAGCGGCCACCACACGCCCGTCCTGATCGTCGGCGGCTCCCTGGTGGGCCTGTCCACCTCCCTGTTCCTCGGTCGTCTGGGGGTGCCGCACACCCTGGTGGAGCGCCACTCGGGCACCTCGATCCATCCCCGGGGGCGCGGGAACAACGTGCGCACCATGGAGTTGTTCCGGGTGGCCGGGGTGGAGCGGCGCATCGAGGAGGCGGCGTCGGTCCTGGCGGACAACCACGGCATCCTGCAGACCCCGAGCCTGGTGGGTGACGTGGGCGAGTGGCTGTTCAAGGAGATCGACCCGGGCGGCGGTCTGGCCCGCTTCAGCCCCAGCGGCTGGTGCCTGTGCAGCCAGAACGACCTGGAGCCGGTCCTGCTGGAGAGCGCGCGGGCGCTCGGCGGGGATCTGCGGTTCTCGACCGAGCTGATGTCGTTCGAGCAGGGCCCCGAGGGGGTCACCGCGCAGGTCAAGAGCCGGGAGACGGGTGAGCACACCACCATCCGGGCGGACTATCTCGTCGCGGCGGACGGTCCGCGCAGCCCCGTCCGGGAGCAGCTGGGCATCGGGCAGAGCGGTCCGGGCGACCTCTTCCACAACGTGAGCATCACGTTCACCTCGCGCGGCCTCGCGGACGTGGTCGGCGACCGGCGTTTCATCGTCTGCTACCTGACCAGCCCGGACGCCGACGGCGCTCTGCTGCCGGTCGACAACCGGGAGCGCTGGGTGTTCCACGCGCCCTGGCACCCCGAACACGGCGAGACGCTCGAGGAGTTCACCGACGAGCGGTGCCGGGAGCACATCCGGCGGGCGGTCGGCGTACCGGACCTGGACGTGGAGATCACCGGCCGGGCCCCCTGGCACGCCGCCCAGCGGGTCGCCGAACGGTACGCGGAGCGCAGGGTGTTCCTCGCCGGCGACTCGGCCCACGAGATGTCCCCCACCGGGGCCTTCGGCTCCAACACCGGTATCCAGGACGCCCACAACCTCGCCTGGAAGCTGGCCGCCGTGCTGGGCGGCTGGGCGGGGCCGGGTCTGCTGGCGTCGTACGACCTGGAGCGCCGGCCGGTCGCGGAGGCGACGAGCGCCCGTGCCGCGGCGCGGTCGGTGGAACACAGCCACCCGGGGTACACGCCCTCTCCCGGAGCCGGTGGCCCCGGCGGCCGCAAGGGCGGGATCCTCAACGTGGCCCTCGGCTACCGCTATCCGCGGGGCGCGGTCCTGGGCACGGATGCGGCGGTGCCGGTCGTGCCAGAGGGCGTACGGCTGACGGGTGAGCCCGGGAGCCGCGCTCCGCACCTGTGGCTGAACCGCGCCGGTACCCGGATCTCCACGCTCGACCTGTACGAGGGTTCGCTGGTGCTCCTCAGTTCGGCGGGCGGCGCCGGCGGCTGGCACGACGCGGCGTCGGCGGTCGCTCGGGAGCTGTCGGTGCCGCTCGACTCGTACCGGATCGGCAGCGGGCCGGACGCGGAGCTGTCGTCCGCGAGCGACCTGGAGTGGGCGGAGGCCCATGGCGTAGGCGCGGACGGCGCGGTGCTGGTGCGCCCCGACGGGTTCGTGGCCTGGCGGTCCGAGGGGGCGGCGGCGGATCCCGGGGCGACGCTGCGGGAGACGCTCTCGGTGCTGCTCGACCGGGGCTGACCGTTCGGCGCGGGGATGTGCGGTGGTTCGCCGGACCAATTCGCACAGCCTTTTGACAGTAGGGCCTCTTGGCAGCGCGGAAGGCGTCCACGCCAACTGGTGCGCCAAGAGGCCCTGTTGTCGCGGTCGTAGTGCGCCGCCTGCGAGCGGGGCCGCTTCGGTCGCCGTCAAGGCATGCCGCGCCGTTCCGGCCGACTTGCCGTCGTGCTTGACTCGTCCCATGAGCGATCTTCACATCCGCCCCGCCACCCTCGCGGACATCGACGCCGTGCTGCGGTTCTGGCGCGACGCCGCGGAGGGTACGAGCATCAGCGACGACCACGAGGGAGTCGCCCGGCTCATCACACGGGACCCTGAGGCCCTGCTCCTCGCGACCCGCGACGGCCTGCTCGCGGGATCCGTCATAGCCGGCTTCGACGGATGGCGCTGCTCCGTCTACCGACTGGCCGTGCACCCCGGCCACCGCCGGCAGGGCATCGCCACCGCCCTGCTGGAAGCAGTCGAACAACGCTTCTCGGCCCTGGGCGGGCGACGCGTCGACGCCATGGTCCTGGAAGCCAATGAACGGGCACACCACACGTGGGCCGCCACCGGATACCACCGCGAGGACCACTGGCGACGGTGGGTGAAGCCCCTCACCGACTGAGAACGCCGAGCACTTTGCGTATCCTTTACTATTGTCGGACCAGTTGATTCTCTGAGGAAAGGTGTGAGCGTCCGCCCATGGGCGAGCCTCCCAGTAGCAACAGCACCACTCGACGTCGAGCGATCCCGCCGGCCCTGCCCGATCCTGGGACGGAGGTGAACCGATGACCGAAGTGCTCCTCCTCCTGGTCGCGATCCTGCTCTCCCTGGCCTGTGGTGCCTTCGTCGCGGCGGAGTTCTCCCTGACGACGGTCGAGCGCAGCGAATTGGAGCGCGCGGTGGAGCGCGGCGAGCGGGGTGCCGCCGGCGCGCTGAAGGCCGTACGGAACCTCACCTTCCAGCTCTCCGGCGCGCAGCTCGGCATCACGGTCACCAACCTCGTGGTCGGCATGCTCTCCGAGCCGTCGATCGCGGCGCTGATCTCGGGCCCGCTCGAGTCACTCGGCGTGTCGGCCTCGGCGTCGTCCTCCATCGCCCTGGTGATCGGTACGGCACTGTCGACCGTCTTCCTGATGGTCTTCGGCGAGCTCGTGCCCAAGAACTGGGCGATCTCCTCACCGCTGGCCGTGGCCAAGCGGGTGGCGACACCGCAGCGCCTGTTCAGCGCCGCGTTCCGGCCGTTCATCACCCACCTCAACAACACGGCGAACCGTATGGTGCGCCTCTTCGGCATCGAGCCCGCCGAGGAGCTCGCCTCCGCGCGCGGACCCCAGGAACTGGCCGCACTGGCCAGGCACTCCGCCAAGGCGGGCGCCCTGGAGCCCGACACCGCGGAACTGTTCGTACGGACCCTGAACCTCGCCGACCTCACCGCGGAGAACGTGATGACGCCGCGCGTCCAGGTCGTCGCCCTCGACGCCCAGGCGACCTGCGAGGACGTGGCGAACGCGACCCGGGCGACCGGGCTGTCCCGGTTCCCCGTCTACCGCGGCAACCTGGACTCGGTCGTCGGCGTCGCACACATCAAGGACTGCCTCGCGGTTCCGGCGGAGCGTCGCCCCCGGGTGTCCGTCGCCGAACTGATGCGCGAACCGCTGCTGGTCCCCGAGTCACTGACCGTCGACCGGCTCCTCGACCGGCTGGGCGGCAAGCGCACCATGGCCGTCGTCATCGACGAGTACGGCGGTACGGCGGGCGTGGCCACCCTGGAGGACATCGTCGAGGAGGTCGTCGGCGAGGTACGGGACGAGCACGACCCGCACGAGCTGTCCGACCTCGCCCCGGCGGGCACCGACGACGAGGGCCGCGCCCTCTACTCCGCCGACGGCGCCGCCCGCACCGACCAGCTCGCCCGCGTCGGCCTCTGGCTGCCCGAGGGGCCGTACGAGACGCTCGCCGGCCTGGTGGCCACCGAGCTCGGCCGTATTCCGCGGGCCGGTGACACCGTCGAGGTGGCCGGCTGGCGCCTGGACGTGGTGGACGCCTCGGGCCGCAGGGCCGCACGCGTCCTGCTGCACGCGCCGCACGCGTCGGAGGAAGCGGCAGAAGCTGCCGCTGCTGCCGAAGCTGCCGAAGAGAAGGAACAAACGGAAGGGGAGGCGAAGTGACCACGATCCAGCTGCTGATCGGTCTGGCGACGCTGGTCGTCAACGCCTTCTTCGTCGGCGCCGAGTTCGCGCTGATCTCCGTACGCCGCAGTCAGATCGAGCAGTACGTCACGGAGGGCGCCGGCGGAGACCGCTCCGACGGCAACCGGCGGGCGAAGAGCGTCCTGTGGGGCCTGGAGCACGTCTCCGCGCTGATGGCGGCGGCCCAGCTGGGCATCACCCTGTGCACGCTGGTCCTCGGTGTGGTGGCCGAACCGGCGATCGCGCATCTGCTGGAGCCGGTGTTCCACGCGGTGGGCGTCCCCGAGAGCGCGGGTCACGCGGTGTCCTTCGTGATCGCCCTCTCCCTCGCGACGTATCTGCACATGCTGCTCGGCGAGATGGTGCCGAAGAACATCGCGCTCGCGGAGCCGGTGCGCAGCGCCCTGCTGCTCGGCCCGCCGCTGGTGGCCCTGGCCCGGGCCCTGAAGCCGGTGATCTTCACGATCAACGCCTTCGCGAACACGCTCCTGAAGCTGCTGCGCGTCGAGGTCAAGGACGAGGTCGCGGCGACCTTCTCGGACGCCGAGCTGGCCCGCCTTGTGCACGACTCCGGCGAGGCCGGGCTCATCGACGACCGGGCCCGGGAACGGCTGAACGACGCCCTGGAACTGGGCCGCCGGCCGGTGCGTGACGTCGTACTCCCGCTGGAGAGCGTCGTGTACGCGCGCGTGGGTGTCACTCCGGAGGAACTGGAGCAGCTGTCGGCCGAGTCGGGCTTCTCGCGCTTCCCCGTGGTGGACGAGGAGCGCCGGATCGCCGGCTATCTGCACGTCAAGGACGCGCTGGACGCGGCGCCCCGGGACCTCGCCTTCCAGGTCCGGGACATGCGTCCCATCGCGAGCGTACGGGCGGACACCCCGCTCGACGACGTGCTCACCGCGATGCGGCGCAGCCGTACGCACCTGGCGGCGGTGCAGGGCGAGGACGGGCTGCTCGCCGGGATGGTGACGATGGAGGACGTGCTGCGCGAGCTGTTCGGACAGCCTGCGTAGAGAGCACGCGAAGAGGCCGTACGAAGAGGTCGACCGACCGCCGGGTATGTGAACGGGCTATCATCTCTGTCGCCATGCAGACGAACGCCACGAACCCCGCATACACCAGCCTTGTCGCGGTCGGCGACTCCTTCACCGAGGGCATGTCGGACCGGTTGCCGGACGGTACGTACCGCGGCTGGGCCGACCTCCTCGCGGCCCGGATGGCCGCCCGCACCCCCGGTTTCCGGTACGCGAACCTCGCTGTGCGGGGCAAGCTGATCGGGCAGATCACCGCCGAACAGGTGCCCGTGGCGGCGGCCATGGAAGCGGACGTGATCACCCTGGTGGGCGGCCTCAACGACACGCTCCGCCCCAAGTGCGACATGGGGCGGGTGCGGGGGCTTCTCGAGGAGGCCGTGGAGCAGCTGGCGCCCGCGTGCAAGCAGCTGGTGCTGATGCGCAGCCCCGGTCGCCAGGGGCCGGTCCTGGAGCGGTTCCGGCCGCGCATGGAGGAACTGTTCGCCTGCGTCGACGACCTGGCGTCCCGGCACGGCGCCCTGGTGGTCGACCTGTACGGCGCGCCCTCGCTCAGCGACCCTCGCATGTGGGACGTCGACCGGCTGCACCTCACCTCCGAGGGCCACCGGAGGGTGGCCGAGGCGGTCTGGCAGACCCTCGGCTACGAGGCGGAGGACCCGGAGTGGCGCACCCCGGTACCGGCCACGCTGCCGCCCGGCTGGGCGTCCCGCCGGGTCGCGGACGCCCGGTTCGCGCGGCAGTACTTGTTGCCGTGGATAGGCCGGCGCCTGACGGGACGGTCATCGGGGGACGGGCTGCCGCCGAAGCGGGCGGAACTGTCACCGTACGAGCACTGACCCTCGGGGGACTTTCCTCGCCCCCGCCGCCCCTACCCGTCCCATCCGTCTCGGGGGCGCTGCCCCCGAACCCCCGCTCCTCAAACGCCGGAGGGGCTGGAAGTCAGCCCGTCCGGCGTTTGAGGACGAGCGCGTTCAGCGCGACAGCGGGGGTCTGGGGGCGGCAGCCCCCAGGGATGGGACGGGTAAGGGCGGCGGGGGCGAGATCCTCGGGCCAGTACAATCCCTACACGTGACCGCCGCACCCGCAAAGCCCCGCATCCCGAACGTCCTCGCCGGACGTTACGCCTCCACCGAGCTCGCCACGCTCTGGTCCCCCGAGCAGAAGGTGAAACTCGAGCGCCAGCTCTGGCTCGCCGTACTGCGGGCGCAGAAGGACCTCGGCATCGAGGTCCCCGACGCCGCTCTCGCCGACTACGAGCGGGTCCTCGACACCGTCGACCTGGCGTCCATCGCCGAGCGCGAGAAGGTCACCCGGCACGACGTGAAGGCGCGGATCGAGGAGTTCAACGACCTCGCCGGGCACGAGCACGTCCACAAGGGCATGACCTCCCGCGACCTCACCGAGAACGTGGAGCAGCTGCAGATCCGGCTCTCGCTGGAGCTGGTGCGCGACCGTACGGTGGCCGTCCTGGCGCGGCTCGGCAAGCTGGCGGGCGAGTACGGCGAGCTGGTCATGGCCGGCCGCTCGCACAACGTGGCCGCGCAGGCCACCACCCTCGGCAAGCGCTTCGCGACCGCCGCGGACGAGCTGCTCGTGGCGTACGGCCGGCTCGAGGAGCTCCTCGGCCGCTACCCGCTGCGCGGCATCAAGGGCCCGGTCGGCACGGCCCAGGACATGCTGGACCTGCTCGGCGGGGACGCGGCGAAGCTCGCGGAGCTGGAGCAGCGGATCGCCGGCCACCTGGGCTTCTCCACCGCCTTCACCTCCGTCGGCCAGGTCTACCCCCGCTCACTCGACTACGAGGTCGTCACGGCTCTCGTCCAACTGGCGGCGGCGCCCTCGTCGACCGCAAAGACGATCCGGCTGATGGCCGGGCACGAGCTGGTGACCGAGGGCTTCAAGCCCGGCCAGGTCGGTTCGTCCGCGATGCCGCACAAGATGAACACGCGGTCCTGCGAGCGCGTCAACGGGCTCATGGTGATCCTGCGCGGCTACGCCTCGATGACGGGCGAGCTGGCGGGCGACCAGTGGAACGAAGGGGACGTGTCCTGCTCGGTGGTGCGCCGGGTGGCCCTCCCCGACGCGTTCTTCGCCCTGGACGGTCTGCTGGAGACGTTCCTGACGGTCCTCGACGAGTTCGGCGCCTTCCCCGCCGTCGTCGCGCGTGAACTCGACCGCTACCTGCCCTTCCTCGCCACCACCAAGGTGCTGATGGGCGCGGTGCGCGCGGGCGTGGGCCGCGAGGTCGCGCACGAGGCCATCAAGGAGAACGCCGTCGCCTCGGCGCTCGCCATGCGTGGGCAGGGCACCGAGCGCAACGAGCTCCTCGACAAGCTGGCCGCCGACGAGCGCATCCCCCTGGACCGCGCACAGCTCGACGCCTTGATGGCCGACAAGCTGTCCTTCACGGGCGCCGCAGCCGACCAGGTCACCGTCGTCGTCGGCCGGATCGAGGAGATCGTCAAGCAGCACCCCCAGGCCGCGGCCTACACCCCCGGAGCGATCCTCTGACCCGCTTCACCCAGGCCGAACTGGAGGCCGCCCGCGACCGACTCGTACCTGACGTCGTCGCGGACGGCCTCCATGTCCTGTTCTGCGGCATCAACCCGGGCCTGATGACCGCCGCGACGGGCCACCACTTCGCCCGCCCCGGCAACCGCTTCTGGCCGGTCCTCCACCTCTCCGGCTTCACGCCGAGGCTCCTCAAGCCCGCCGAGCAGGGCGAGTTGCTCTCGTACGGACTCGGCATCACGAATGTCGTCGCACGGGCGACCGCACGGGCCGACGAGCTGACCCCGGAGGAGTACCGCGAGGGCGGGAAGCTGCTGGCCGCGAAGGTGACACGGCTGCGGCCCCGCTGGCTGGCGGTCGTGGGCGTGACGGCGTACCGGGCGGCCTTCGACGACCGCAAGGCCCAGGTGGGCCCACAGGAGCGACGGTTCGGCGACACACGCGTGTGGGTATTGCCCAACCCGAGCGGGCTCAATGCGCTGTGGACTACACCCAAACTGACGGATGCGTTTCGTGCGTTTCGGCTGGTCACAGGGCTACCCGACGCGTCGGGTGCGGGTGGCCCCGAGGGCTAGTTTAGCCGTCTAGTGCCCCCCAGGGGCGGCTACGGCTACCCCTGCTTGGCCCGTGCTGCCAGCACAGGGATTGCCGCGATCTTCTCTGGTGTCAGGTCACCCCACACCAAACCGGCGGGTCGTCGGCGGTTGGGGCAGGGGATCACCTCGTCAGGGGTAACGATGTAGTCCACGCTGAAATCGTGCTGGGTCTCCGGGATGTCGTCCTCGATGACCTGGAGCGCGTGGACTGGCGCGACGATCACCGTCTTCTCAGTGACGAGGCCGGCTTCGATAAGAAGCGCCACTTCGATGTCGCTGAAACCCGCGCCCTTTCCTATGCGGGCACCGGAGCGGTTCACAGCCACACTGCCGCACACCACGATGTCGATCGGCTCGACGTCTTCCACGCCGACCCGGCGAGCGACCTGAGCCGCACCCTTCTTCTCGGCGGCCTCCTCGGGCGAGATGGTCAGTTTCTCGGGGTCGAGCAGGTAGAAGGGCTCGGGACTCGCCATCCTCGGCACGGCCATGTAGACGCGCTTGCCGTCTTTCAGGGCGCGGACACGGACGGGAAGTTGCGCCCAGTCAGGGTTGGCCTTGACGGTGGTTGCTCGTCGCCACTCATCCAGACCGGCAAGTTGCTCTGCTGTCGCCTCCGAGCCGTAGAAGCCGGGAATCTTCCCGTACGAATCAGCAGGAGCGCCGCCGCCGTCAATGAGCCGACGCCACACCCGCTCGCGTACGGCCTGCTTCGCCTGGTCGATGTCCGTCAACGTCCCACCCGTTCTACATCAGGGCGAGCAGTCGATCGTTGATCTCCTGCGCCCATGGTTCCGACCTCCACTGCCGCAACTCGCGTCCGGCAGAGAAGGCCAGATTAAGACCACCCCCACCACGCGTCAGCTCGACGGCATCAATGGTGCGGTGCATGACGCGCGCCGCCTCGTCGAGCTTCCGCTGACGGATGAGCGCCAAGGTCAGGTTCCCCAGCGCGATGGCCTGAGATTTTTTCTTGCTGGCGAGTGCTCGCGAGGTCGTACGGAGGATCGGTTCGGCCCGCTCGGGGAGGTCGAGGAACAAGTAGCAGGAGCCAGCCAGTCGGTTGTACTCGTTGACGGTGTAGAAGGGCGCCGCCAGATCATCGGGGTGGACACGGTCGAACTGAGCGTCAGCCTTCTTCAGCGCTGCTTCGCACTCTGTGAGCGCACCCGTCATGGCGTGCCCCTCGGCAACGTGAAGCAGGCTCAACCCAGTAAGCGCCGGGCTGACCATTCGAGCGGCGTCGGCTGCTTGCTCGGCGAGCGTCACGCCACGCACTGCGTTCTTCTCTCCGTAGAGCGCAACGAAGCTCATGCGCAGCGTGGCGTACGACTCCGTCAGTGGATCGCGGGCATGACGCGCAGCTTCGACGGCTTCCTTGAAGTACTGAACCGGCGCGTGGTGGTCGCGGCGCTGGGAGACGTCCCAACAGAGCTGTCCCATGATCGTGGCTGAGTCGGCTTCAACTTCGTACAGCGCCCGACGCACACGCGGGTTGGTGGCGTTCTCGCGGAGGAAGCGCACCTGGCCGTGCAGCTGACCGGCACGACCTAGCAGGGCGGTTGACGTCTCTTGGTCGTATGCCTCATCCAGCTTCCGAAGTTGCTCATGGATGTAGGCGACCACCATGAGATCGGCCGCCGCTGGATTTTCCAGCGCATACGTCATCCGCTCGCTGGGGCGTGAGTCGCTGACGGTGATGTCATCGAGGAGCGCTTGCAGGTCCTCGTTCGACACCTTGAGCGCCCGAGCGAGTTTTGGCCGTAACCAAGCTTGCGGCTCCGTCTCGGCCGCCTCCCAACGACCTACCGTCGAGCGCTCGACACCAAGAAACTCGGCCAGACTCTCTTGGGTGTGGCCTGCCGCTTTACGACGCCGGACGAGACCCATCCGCTTCGCTGCCATCGCCCATCCCTCCGTGCGGGGGCGAGTGTTCACCATAACCGTGCAAGTGGCATCCGTGCAGGCCAGACAACAGAGTGCGGCACGGGATGCGTCATTGGTGCGACACGTTTGCTGTGGCGTCTTTGCAGGTCAAACCGCTTCTCTAGCGGGCAGGTTGGCGAGCAGACGGAATCCCCGTGTCGCTGCTCGCCAGCCGTTCCAGTCCCCTAGGAGGAACGGATGCGACCGCTCATGTTCGGCTACATGCGACTCGCCGCGAGCGATGATCCAGATGAAAACGCGGCAATCGAGAGGGAGTTGAGGCACTACACGCAGGGCGAGGGGTTCGAGTTGGAGCGACTGTTCATCGAACGCCTCGGCTCCGATGAAGAGTCCGCCTTCTTCGCGCTCATCGACGCCCTGAAGACTGCCGAAGTCAAGAACGTCATCGTGCCGTCCCTGTGGCACTTCGCCCGGCTCCCCGGTCTCCAGGCCGCCATGCGTGACCACATCGAACGCGAGATTGGTGCGCGGCTGTGGGTCATCCAGAGCAAGAGCACGCAGCAGAGGAGTACCGCGTCATGAGCGCCGACGGCGTGACCCCGATTCCGCTGCTGGCCGCATCCATCCGCTTGAACGCCGTCCCTCAAGCTGTGGCTGCCACGCGGTTGTTCGTGCGACACAACTTGACGCTTTGGGGTCTGGAAGAGCACGTGGAAACGGCAACGCTCATTATGAGCGAACTGGCCACGAACGCTGTGCAGGCGAGCATCACCGACGCACAGCCGACGACCAAGGCGACCTCGACGGATGCCGTTATCGGCGCGCAGCTCCGTGCCGTCGAAGCCAGCCTGTTCGTCGAGGTCTACGACAGAACGAGCGCAGTGCCCGTACGCAGCTACCCCGACCACGACGCCGAGGGTGGGCGCGGCCTGCTGCTTGTCGATGTCTTCGCGAAGCAGTGGAACATCCACCACTCAAGCGTCGGGGGAAAGATCGTGTGGGCTGAACTGCCGCTCGGCTTCCCCTTGGAACCGTCCGCTTGCATCTACGAGCACACACCCCTGGTCTTGCCGCGTGGACTCCGTGCGACGTACAGCGCAGACGAACACCAGACACGCCGGGCACTCCTCGATCGTCTCTTGACCACGACCATCTTGGCGGACATGGCAGCGCGGATGACCGATGCGATCTGACCCTCGTGGCCGGCGCACCCTTGAACATCTCGACCAACCGCCGGTGATCTCCATATGAGGCCGCAGCAAGTGTGGGACTTGTTCGACTGGTTCCGCGGGTCGTGCTTCCGCTGCGAAACGGTCGGGGTCCCGGTGGCAGTTGTCGGCGAGATGACCGTCAAAGACAAGACGCTGCCGCTGTACGCCTGCCATCTGTGTATCTTCCGGATGCAGCAGTCGCATTGGTTCGCCCTGCGACGCCAGGCATGGCCCCTTGAGAAATTGCAGCTACCACCCCGACAAGGGTGGAGAGTTGGAAGGACAGCTTCACTGCGGTGGCTGACCTACCGGAAAAAGATCCGAGCATGAAGAACGCCCCCGACGCGGACGCGGGGGCGTTCTTCGCTGTTGGGGGCGTGATCAAACCGACGGCGGAGCCGTGTCCGTTGACTCGTGGCGGGCCAAGTCCAGATACTCCGTCAGTTGCTCGACGGTTTCTTGCTCGCCGCGCTTGCCGTCAAAGTACTCCTCCAGGAACATGCTCATCGTCGCCAATGCAAGGATCGGCCGCTCGGCGAAGTAGACCTGAACCGCACGGAGGAAGCTTGCTCGGACGACCTCGTCGTCAAGCGGCTCATGCTTGCCCACGACCACCATGTTCTTGATGGCTTGATCGTAGGCGAAGATGACGAGCTGCCACTTCGAATCATTGCTGTACTTCTCGACTTCTTCGATGGCTACGTCAGCACGTGCGGCAACGGCCTCGAAGGTGAAGTTTCGACCACTCTGGTCGATTACCTCCCTTGCGGCGGCGTAAATCTTCTGAGCGAGGGGTTCGTCCCAGGTTTCCTGGTCATCTTTGTTCTCGGTCACGCCATTGTCCTTCTTGTTGCTCGGATGGGGCGCGCTACCAGTTCAAAAGAACTAGCAAAGCGCCACGTCCGAGAGAAAGCACGGCGACACTCAAGAGTTTCTACGCATAAACCTTAGTTATTTATACATGAACAACTGAAACTGTCAACCTACCAATCCCAAGCAAGTCCGCAGAACCCGCGGTCTAGGTCCCGGAAATTCCTGAAGTAGTCGTTACGAGTGGAGGCGGGCAGGATGTTTTCCTTTTCCGGATCACGCTCGGCTTCATCGGCGGAATCACTTCTGAACCACCAGACCTGACGCGGCAGCCGAGGGCCTGTGAACTGAACCTGGAGCGTGTACCGCTCAGTTGGGCGAAGCGCCTGGTACCGGATGTGCGGCACGGTAGGAGCAGTGCTGTTGACATGTGCCCTGTAGGAGAAGGCTTGTGGTCTGTTCTGCGGTTTGGTGTCGAGGTTAAGAAGCGCTGTAACGAGGCCACGCCTGGATTCTTCGACTTCGGCAACATCACACCCTTTCCCGCCATTAATAGTGACCGTTCCTGGCGACGGGTCTGCCGGATAGAAGTACGAAACCTTCAAGGCAGGCCGGGTCGGACTAACCTGTAGGTCCACGCCAACCTGCGTCGTCACGCCTTGGTTGTTGATCCAATGAGTTTCCACGCGTGACTCAATAATGAGTGGCTGAGTTGTCCGCCGCTGCCGTGGTACTCGACTGCTCTGGCTCCTTCTTCGGCCGTCTTGCAAAACCCCTGCGAGGCGCATTTCATAATATGCGTCCCAGAGTGCAGTGCCATCGGCCTTGAATGTAGTGACGTAGAAGTCGACCATTCTCTCCGAGGCTGGCTCAATGCCACGTTCCACGCTGGAAATGCGTCCCGTTGAAAAGTGGCCCTCAAGGTCGCGGTTCCTGTACCCGGCTGCCTCGCGAGCATCGCGCATGAGGGCACCGTGTCGAACATGAGCTTCACTGCGCGGCTGCCGTCGCGTCCTCGCCATCGCTCCCCGCTTGCTTGGTAGTTGCCTCGTACGAAGCGCTTCAGATTCACCAAGCGTAAGAAGCCCCCGCCAACCTGTCGTTGCCATCGGAGAGCATCAAGCCGTTCGAGTGACAGGGAGGGTTTGCCATGCCCAACAGAAACAGAAAAGAACTTCCGTTCGACCCAAGAAGATCCGCGTACGAAGCGGGTCACGACCTCGCCCGCCAACTGCCGCCCCGTGAAGGCTCGCCACCAACCGGCAGCCTCCCGATGCCCCGCGGCCTCGATCCAACGGCGCTGGCCGGCTACTTCGAGAACCACCCATTCTTCGAGCAGGGGCAGACGAAGCGGGAGCGGCGGACCATCCGGGAGATGCACGTCGTCGGGGAGGACGAGTACACGCTGACCGAGACCACCGTCGAGACGGAGTGGTTCAGCTTCGGTCGCGACATCTTCATGAAGGGCGACGGCCGATGACTCACGACCAACAGCAACTCGTCGGCTCACTGCTGGTGCTGGTGCTCCTGGCGGTGTTCGTCGGTGTGCCGCTGTACCTCTTCGCCAAGATGACGCCGCGCATCCTACGGGCCAGGCGGAAGCGGGATATCAAGACGGCAATGCGGATGGGCGTGCTCGACCACCAGCTCATCCAAGAGGTGGGCGGCGAACTGTACGACGAGCGCGAGTGGCACGGCAGATGGTGACTGGCCCGTCGTAGGACGACCAGCTTCTACCCTTCCGCCCCTGTTCGCTTGAAGGTCAGCCGGACAGGGGCGGCTCTATGTACCGAAGAACGCAACTTTCCGGAGGCCGCTCGTGAAAAAGCTCCGCCTGTACCTCGTCATGCTGCTGCTTGGTGTGTTGGCGATTCGGGTGCTCTGGGCGCTCGTTGAGCCGCTCATCCCGGTACTTGTGGTCGCGCTCGTCCTCGTGACAGGCGTCGGCTTCCTGTACCACCGGTCATCGCGGTGGTAGGCGACGAGCGGGTGCGCACCTTCTCGCTTGGCCTCCCGGCAGCGTTGGACGAGCGCCAGGTTGTGACGTGGCTCGGCTCCTTGAATGGGCTCGCCCAGCTCGGCCCGCGGCGACTGTTTGGTGTGGCGTCGCTAGCGCTCGAAGCTCGCGCGGATGAACGCGGCATCCAGCACTGCCTCCGGGTGCCCAGAGGACAGGCGAACTTCGCCGTCACGCAGCTGCGCACCCTGATCCCCGGTTCTACCGCCACGCCGGCGGGGGGCGAAGAACCCGACGACGTATGGACGGCCGCGGTGGAGTTTGGTTCGACCAACCCTCGTGGCCGACTGCGCACGGTGGAAGCTGCGGTCATGTCGGGGCGACTGCTGGCGGCCATGCAGGGGCTCGGCCGGAGAGAAGCGCTCCTTCTCCAGTGGGTGATCTCTCCGGCTGTTCCGGTGCACCAAGGGGGCGAGGCCGGCGCAGGCGTGGTGGCGTCGTTCTTCGGGGAGAGCGCAGCACGGCATGAGCGCACCGATCGAGGGACGGCGTCGAAGCACGAGGAGCCGAACTTCCTCGGGGTGCTGCGCTTGGCGGTGAGTACGGCAAATGACGAGAGGGACGCACGCCTACTCTCGCGCCTCCGTCCCGCCCTTATGAGTGCCAGCAGTAACGGCACTCGACTCCGTCGACGGTTCGTCTCGTCGCGCCGGGTAGTACGACGAGTTTCACGAAGCGCGGCGCCCCTGCTGTATCCCTCACGGCTAGCTGCAAGCGAACTCGCAGGGTTGTTGGCATGGCCCATCGGGAGCCCGCATGTCGCTGGGCTTGCGCGACCACGAGCACGGCAGCTTGCGGCAACGGGCGCCGTTCCAACTCGGGGCCGGGTAATCGCCCGCAGCAACTTTCCGGGTGCGGAACGGCTGCTTGCTCTCGACCCCGTTCTTTCAGCGCAGCACCTCCATGTGGTCGGGCCGACCGGCAGCGGGAAGACGGCGCTTCTTACGAACCTCATCACGCAGGACATGCAGTCGGGCCGCGGCGTCGTGCTCGTCGAGAGCAAGGGCGACTTGTTCACGGCCGTACTGGAGCGTGTCCCTGAACGTCGGCTTCATGACGTCGTGCTGCTCGACGTTGGTGACACGGACTATCCGGTCGGGTGGAACCTGCTGAGCGGTAGTCCCTACCTGGCAGCGGCGGGAATCCAAGCACTCTTCGATCACCTCTACCCGGGTGATAGTCGCGGCGTCCGCGTGCGCGCAGGGTTCTTCCATCTCACCCTCACCTTGATGCTCAGCCAGGGTGCAGAGGAGCCAATGTCCTTCGCGGACATTGGGCCTCTCGCCTTGCCGCAGGCAAGACAAGAGGAGTTCTCTAAGCGCCTCATCCGAGGCGTGGCCCACGTGGAAGAACTGGCCGACTGGTGGCGCAGCATCGATGACCGGATGCGCTCCGCTCACTTCCAACCGATCTTGGATAGAACGTGGCAGCTCACGAGCCGCCCGGCACTGCGGAACATCTTGGGGCAGAGCCGTAGCACCTTGGTTCTTTCCCGCATTCTCCGTGAACGGAAGATCTTGCTCGTCAACCTCAGCCGCGCGACGGAGGGGAAGAACACGGCCGGACTGCTCGGTTCGCTTCTCCTGAACGCGATTTGGGGAGCGGTGCAGGCAGGTGGGTGTGATCCGACCAACCCAACACAGCTCTACCTCGATGAGTTCCAGGACTTCATTAACCTGCCGATCTCGCCGTCTGAGTGGTTTGCCCAGGCGCGATCGCTCGGTCTTGCTGTGACGGTGGCACACCAACACCTCGACCAGCTCACCAGAGAACTCCAGGCAGCCACGCAGAACAACTGCCGCTCGAAGGTCGTCTTCCAGACTGCTGCCGACGAGGCCCGCGACTTTGCCCGTCAGTTCGGCCGCAGCGTGAGTGAAGACGACTTCCTTAACCTCGGTCGCTTCGAGGTCCTTATGCGGCTTGCCACCGACGAAGGTGTCAGCACACCGCTCTCAGGGGTGACGCTCCCGCCTGGTGACCCCACAGGCTTCGCCGGTGAAGTGCGGCAACTCTCCCGCGAGCGTTACGGACGGCCGCGGGCCGAGGTAGAAGCGGAGATCCGTGCGCGGAGGGAAGGGCGGAAGAAGCCGAGCACTCAGGCATCGCCGGCCACCGCTCCTAGGAAGCGACGGTTCGGCGGACCGAAGACGCCGGATGAGATAGGAGAATCCAGTGGCCCGGCAGCTTAGTTGGACTTATCCTGATCTGTTCGCTCGTGATCACTAAAGCTCGGAGGAGCAACGGTGGCAGACATCCAGAAGATGGTTGACCAGCTCGACTTCTTGATCAAGGCGTCTCAGAACTACGCCACGAACGACAACTGGTCACTGGACACGCGGACTCCAACCGATCCGCTCGTTCTCGGCAACCGCATTGAGTCGGCTGTTGAGAGGTGCGCTCTGCCTGGCTCTTCCTACCTCAAGCAGCTCGAAACGGCGCGTCGTCTGCCGCAGCCTCATAGGTTTCACGAAGTACGGCACGTCGCTATGGGACTGCGCGATGACCTCGTGGCAGGTTGGTATTCATCTGTGGTCGAGCTGGTGCACGCCGAGACGTACAGCGACTACTTGGAGATGGCCGAGGGGCTTCTCGACCAGGGGTACAAGGACCCTGCGGCGGTCATCACCGGCACATCCCTTGAAGTCCACGTGCGCTCGCTGTGTGTGAAGCATGGTGTCGATATCGAGATGCCCAGCGGTTCGCCGAAGAAGGCCGACACCATGAACGCTGACCTGAAGAAGGCGGGCGTTTATGACGGCTTGCAGCAGAAGCAGATCACGGCCTGGATGGATCTTCGCAATAAGGCGGCTCACGGCAACTACGCCGACTATGACCAGACGCAGGTGCGCTTGTTCATCGAGGGCGTTCGCGCCTTCATGATGAAGTACCCCGCGTAGCTTTCTGCACTGTAGGCGAGCCACGTAGGCCAGGGGTAGGCCGGCTGTAGGTCTACCCCTACATCTTTAGCCCAGTGACCAGTAAGGATGCCGGGGCCTGTCAAGACGGAGGGACCAGCGTGGAACTCGCCCAGCGCGACTTTGAAGTACTCAAGCTCACCCATGCCTTTTCCCAGCTTGCTTCGACGCATATTACGGAGCTGCTGTTCTCGGATAGGTCGCACGCTGTGCCGGATCGGGTGCTTGGGCGCTTGGTGAAGCTGAGTTACCTTTCGCGCGTTGGCCGACGAGCAACGGGTGAGAAGGGCGGGGCGGGGGCGTACGTCTACCAGCTCGGCCGTGCCGGGCGGTTGCTCTTGGCTGTTGACGGACGGCTCTCGCGGGCAGTGAACAACCACTCCCTTCTGATCGCTGACATCTACCTGGAGCTGCGGCGAGCAGAACGACAAGGGATGCTCGTCATGAACGACTGGGCTGTTGAGCGGCCCGTTCCACCGAGCGTGCGTGCTGATCTGTTTGTAAGTGTCGAGTATCCCGAGCAGCGACGACGAAGTAGTTACTTCATTGAGGCTGACCTCGGAACTGAGCCACTTCGAATCATCCGGGAGAAGATTGAGGGCTATTGGCAGGCTGTCGAGATGAGTAACCAGGACTATTTTCCGTATGTGGTTTTTGTAGTCAAGGATCGGTTGCGCTTGCTAGAGCTGAGTCGGCTGTTACAGGGGCTAGATGAGGAGCAGCAAGATATGTCGCAAGCCGCGTTAATCGGGGACGCGGTACACAAATTGATGCGACTTTAGAGCAGACAGAGACTAATCCGACTCCAACCTGTAGCGGATCAGTAGCGGAAAGTAGTATCATGGAGCAAGGAAAAGGAGTAGCGCAAAAAAGTCGATGTACAATTTTAGGTCATACCTTAGAAATGGGAGCCCACAGTGAGTCCTCGTCCTGGAGGGGAAACCGATAAGTTCGGTAACCGTTACGAGGGTGCCTGGACAGTCAGGCATCTGCTGTACGTGCTCCTCGGCGAGGCGCAATCCATCAAAATTGAAGATATCGACGAACTGGGCAAGGGCGCCGAATTTACCTACCGCCATGGCGATACAGTCGAAGTGCATCAGGTGAAGCGCCAGAACGGTAACGCCAATAGCTGGAACGTCAGGTCGCTCCACAAGAAGGAAATTTGGAAAAATGCACGCCATCACGTTGAACAGGGTCGCCATTTCCATTTTGTCTCTGTGGTCCCCGTCCGCCCCATCCAGGAATTGACAGACAGGGCTCGAAGCGCAGATACACTTACAGAGTTCATTAATGATCGACTAACGAAGGAACTTGAAGATCCATTCAATGAGCTTGCATCTTCTGCCATCTACGGTTCTACTGAAGTAGCATGGAAAGCACTCCGTGGTCTTTGGGTCTCCTGGCCCGATGAGTATGACCTTGTCCGTCAGAATTCGGTTCTCGCAGCGCTACTACTAAGCGGTGCATCCGGTCGCCTCGCTGCTGTGGGCTTGGGAGATCTTGCGAACTACGCACTAGGCACCACTCTCGACGTAGACGCCATCGAGTCTCGGCTCGAAACATACAAACTGAGGCGCTCTCCGCTTCTATTCGGTGACACCGTTTCGGCGAAAGTAAGGGAAATCACTACGAGCTGGACTGCCAGCGTTGAACGTGAACTGCTCCAGCCGACAATTGAGCGGGCCGAGGCAAATAGCCTTGTTGAACTCGTCGAGACTGACTCGGACAAGCTTACTCTCCTGGTCGGGGCGGCTGGAGGAGGAAAAAGCGCTACTCTTCATCAACTCGTGAAAACGCTTCAGGAGCGTGAAACGCCCTTGCTGAGTTTTCGCCTCGACAGGCTTGAACCTTTTACAAGTACCACCGAACTCGGTAAGCGGATCGGGTTGGATATTTCACCCGTTGCAGCCCTCGCTGCCGTAGCCGGTGAACGCTCCTCTGTACTTGTCGTAGACCAGGTTGATGCTGTCAGTCTGGTGTCAGGACGGATGCCACGAAATTTTGATGCAGTGGCTGACCTCGTACGCGAAGCAACTGCTTTCCCGAAAATGCGGGTAGTTCTGGCCTGTCGGAAGTTTGACGTCGAAAATGATCACCGCATTCGGGAGCTGGTTGACAGCAAGCGGTGTGAGCGCGTCGAAGTGCAGGATCTAACCGAAGACCAGGTGGTTGAAGCCGTCACGTCCATGGGACTGGACTCGGCCATTCTGACCACCCACCAGAAGAAGCTTCTCCAGGCACCGTTGCACCTGGTTCTATTGAAAGGGGTCTCCGACGATTCCGCAGCCCTAGCATTCCAGACGACCAAAAATCTCTTCGATGCTTTTTGGCGACGGAAATTGAGTGACTGCATGCAAAGGCGCGAGTCGGTACGCTTCACTGAGGTCATCACGACACTGGCCGAAGGCATTAGCGCTCGCCAGCGCCTGTCGGTGCCTGTCACTATTCTTGATCGAGAAAACCTAGTCGTTGATGCCGACGTGCTGGTATCGGAACACATGCTGGTTCGCGACGGCCAAGAGATCGCCTTCTTTCATGAGACATTCTTCGACTACGCGTTTGCCCGCGGTTGGATTGATCGAAATCAATCTCTCGTTGACTTTCTAGTAAGTGGAGAGCAAGAACTCTTCCGACGTGCCCAAGTGCGACAGATCTTGGGTCACCTACGAGAACTTGAACCTGATCGCTTTGTAGACGAGGTAGAAGCTACTCTCATCAGCCCAGATGTCCGTTTTCACGTTAAGGATGTCATCCTCACCCTTCTTAGCGCACTGAACCAACCGACTTCTCGCGAATGGGAGATGGTGGCTGATGTGCTAGAAACTCACCCATCGTTCGAGGAGCGGCTTTGGAACTCTCTACGGAGAGCTCCATGGTTCGAACGGCTCGATACAGAGGGTGTCATCGAAGAGTGGCTATTTAGCAGTGATGGTACCCAGAAAGGCCGGGCGCTCGACATCATGGGTGGGGCAGGGAAGTCTAACCCTGACCGTCTCGCCGAACTGCTTCAATCGCACACCACAGAAATCGATTATCCCAGGTCGCTACGATGGATCGTCCGATTCGCAGACATTCACGAGAGCCGCTCTCTGTTTCAGCTTGTTCTGGATGCAGTTTGCAGTGGGCAGTATGACGGAGATGAAGAGCAAGAGCTTTGGCTCTCGACTCATGACCTGGCTCAACATCAGCCGGCCTGGGCAGTTGAACTACTGGCCGCATATCTCATTGATCGCCCCAATGCTTTGAAGCTGGATTCCAATAAAAGGGTTGCAGCCCTCCTAAGTAGGGATCACAGCATAATTGAACTGGCCAAGGTGGGGGCCGAAGGCGCACCCGAGACCTTCTGCGACTTGCTTCTGCCGTACATGCTGCGAGTAATGGAAGCAACGGCATCGAATAATACCGATCTCCCCATCCAAGATCGCCACTTTTCCCATCGCTATCCAGAAATGGGCGTTCACGAACTGGAAGAGGCTATCTTGGCAGGGATGGCTTCCGCCGTCCGCAACCTGGTAAAGCAAAACTCAGAGCAGGCAGAATCCGTTCTGAGGACACTGGCGTCAAGTCCTTATGAAGCAGCTCAGTGGCTTTTGTACGAGGGTCTACGGATGGACGGTGAGCAATATGCAAAATGGGCTGTAGAGCTGCTGCTAGAGGGAACTCACCGATTTCTGTCTGGTTACTCGTCGAATGGTGTATGGACTACTCGTCAGCTGATTCAGGCTGTAAGTCCTCACTGCTCTGACGGCTACTTCCAGGAGCTGGAGAGCGCAATTCTCGCACTGCGCTTCCCATGGGAAGGTCGACAGCCAGGCTGGTATATGTTTTGCCTCTTGACCGGAATGGAGGAATCACGTCTTTCCGATACCGCTAGCCGTCGACTAGGTGAGCTGCGGAGAGCGAAGAACATGGAGCAGCCCCCTGAGCCGCAAGGCGTGACGGGAGGATCTATTGCTTCCCCTATCCCACCCGAGGCTGCTAAGCGCATGAACGATGAGCAATGGCTACGTGCCATCGCTAAGCACAGCTCGGATAAGACAAACTGGGACTCATTTACGGGTGGTGCGCATGAACTTTCCGATGTACTGCGTCAAGAAGCCGAGCGCGACCCCGCAAGATTTTGTGTACTGTCACTATCTTTCGACAACGCTACGAATCCAGCATATGTCACCGCTTTCCTAATGGCACTGGGAGCCACGAAAGCCCTCGATGATGGATCCCCAGTGTTCGAAGCCGCTCGTCACATTGCAACCCTCGAACACGAAGACATTCCTCGGTGGCTCGGGCATGCGCTTCGTCATTACTACAAGTCGGTTCCTCTGGATCTCGTAGCCACGATTGCCGATTATGCGATCCACTCAGCGGATCACGAACCTAGTGATCCGGATCCTTGGCTTTCCAGAGGTGGCGAAAACATTGGTCGTGACATTTATGGAGCTGGCATAAATTCGATCCGTGGTGCAATAGCCCTAACCTTGGGTGACCTCCTTGTCTACGATACGGATGGCAGTCGTACAGAATTGGTTCTTCCAGTCTTGAATCAGCTGGCAAGAGACCCATCTATCCCTGTGCGTTCATGTGCTGCGCATCTGATCCTTGCATCTATGCGCCATGCACGTCCTCAAGCCGTGGATGCTTTTAGCCAGCTAGTAGAAACGACCGACGATCACCTCTTCGCGACTCATACTGCTATTCGCCTGGTCGCTTATCTGGGATCCCAGGATCCGGAATTGGCGAGACCAGTTGTTGAGCGCATGCTAAATTCTCAGGTTGCAGAAGTGAGAAAAGATGGTGGGCACCTGGCTGCCATCGCTGCGTTGCAATGGGGCGTAACAGACCTTCTTGACTCTGTGATCTCTAGTACTGATGGGGCGCAGCGAGAGGGCGCAGCCCGACTGTGCGCACACAGGTTGGCGGACACGAACGATGCGGCTATTGCCCGCCAGACCTTTGAGGAGTTTGTTGATGACTCTGACGAGGCGGTTCGGAAAGCGGTGGGCGAAGTAGCGGCGGCGCTTCGCGGTGAGCATCTGCGCCCCATGAAACTATCGCTGATGCGATTGATCTCCTCGGCTTCATTCTCAGAGTCATTGCCCCAACTGTTCCTAACTCTGGAACATGCACCCGATCGCGTTGATGACTTGGTACTGGCATGTTGCCAACGCTTTATTGAGGTCAAGGGAACAGATTCTGGCGACATCAGAACAGCCGCCGCAGGAGATAGTCGATATGTCGGTAAGCTTCTCATCCGGGCTTATACACAAGCTAACGCTCGCGCCAAGCGAGGAAAGATTCTTGACCTCATTGATCAACTGCTTGAGGTTGGAGCATTCGGCGTTGCGGACCTGGTCGAAAAGTCTGAGCGTTGACCTGCTGCCCTCACACTGTGGCGAGCGGCTGTGGGCTCATGCTGTGCGGATCCCGCAACTTCACTCAGCCAGCGGCTCGGCTCGGCGCGGCGCGGTCTGCCTGCTAGGACAGCCTGTTCTAGCGCCCATGGCCGGCGCAAGATTGGTCGGCGCCATCAATGATGCAGCCTGTGGGTCAGTGGCCGAATCGGCAACTATCCGTCATCAACTCGCCCTGAACGCTGCCGTTCTCCAGTCTCGCACTTGCGCCTCCAGCCATACTGCAGCGGTGGACACCTTCCGCCGTGCAGAGACCGACACCAGGCCGGAGCGCCCCCAGGCAACGCCGTGGGACACTTACCGCGCAGCGCTGCTGCCTCAGTGGCAGAGCCTTCTAAGCTCCTCCCCCAGTGAGCGAGAAATACAGGAGTTCTTGGAGCTCCACCCCTGCTTCTTGCCTGGCGCAACCGACAACGTCGGTCCCGGCGGTCATCACGGCCCTTCGTTCTCGTCCGTGATTCGACAGCCGCCGCTCAAGGGTCTCGGTCCTACGCGCGTCCCCGACTTCATGTGGGTTCGACGGGACACAGGTGCCATCCGACCGATCTGCATCGAGATCGAGAGTCCTCAGAAGGCTTGGTTCAACAAGGGTTCGAGGACTCCGACTGCCGAGCTGACTCAGGCGATCGACCAGCTTACGGAGTGGAAGGTTTGGTTCTCCTCGCCGGAGAACCAGCTCATCTTCGCGAAGACATACGCGCCCAGCTACTCACACCGTCCTGTCGAGCCTCAGTTCGTTCTCGTCTATGGACGGGACGCCGAGTTCCGGGCTGCCACATCACCCCACGACAACCCCGACTACATGCGGCGGAAGCGTGACCACATGCCTCGGGACCGTGAGCACTACTTCACTTACGACCAGTTGGCTCCGGAAAGAGAAGCGGGGGACTACGCGACCCTCACGTACCAGGTTGATCAGTGGATCCTGCACTCGCTGCCGCCAACCTTCTCGACCGGTTACCACGTGATGGAGATGAGCAAGGTCATCAGGGATCCCTCGGAGGTGGTGCGCCGAACCAACCTCATGAGCGCTGAGAGAATGGCGTACGTCATCGCACGCTGGGAGTATTGGCGTGGCGTTGCGCTCTCTGAGCACACCCACTCCTTTGCCGTTGGGCGTGAGTAGTCGAGGGGCGAGACTTCCGAACGGACCAGGCGCCAGCGCTCCTGCTGTCATGAACGCCCCGCGCCAGTCTCAGGCCGCGGGGCGCTTGCTGGTCCGGGTGGTTCCGACCGACCTACAGGGCGGGGCCGGCGTAGCGTTGATCCTGCGGTTCATACGCGGGAGATGGTGACTAATCAGCTGCTCGTAGGTGTGGTGGCATCTACCCGGGTGATCCTGAAGATGGCCACCGTCCCCAAAAACGGCGACGGCCCACCCGTAAGCGGGTAGTCGTCCTTCATTGCCGAGTAGAGGGCAAGCCCCTTCTCTGCAAGCTCGTCTAGGATGGCTGTGAGGCTTCGCTGCGCGTCCCGCACCGAGGAACGAGAGAACTCGATGTCTCCTGAGATGTCGCTCCAGTCCTGGAAGCTTTGAACAGCACCGTCAATGAGGTCCTGCTCTTCGTCGGTGCAGTCGTCCGGTTCTTCATGCGGCAACCACCCAAGGCAGCCGGAGAGGATCGGCCAGAGGTCACGTCCTGTCTTCATGTGGTCGAGCAGTACGACTTCAAACGCTGGCTCGTCCTCCACCGTGAGGACGTCGATGATCCGGTCAACCTGTGCCCGCTTGAGCTTGCTGATCTCATCGGCGAGCGTCTTGAGCCCCCACACCTCGATGGTGACGCCGGGGTGTAGCGGGCGAAGCTCGTTGTCGATGAACTGGTCGACCTCGCCAGGCAGGGTGTCGTTGGTGAGGAAGCGCCACACCTTCACGTCTCGGTGCTCCTGGAGGCATCCCTCCAAGTCACCGCAGATCTTCGCCTTGGTCTTGTCAATCCGCTCACCACGTGTGGCGTGTGCTGCGAAGAACACCCGGGCCTTCGGACAGTAGCCGTCGTTCTTGGTGTCGCCCTTTGGTCCGGCGGCCCGCACGGGTTGGTAGTCGCCGGGGTATAGCACCAGGCCGAGCCGATCCATGCAGTCCTGGAAGGTGCTGCCCTCCATCCGGAGGAGCTGGCCTTCCACGAGCTTCCGCAGCGAGTTCTGATCCACGGCAGCCATTACCGCACGGCATCCACGTCCTGCGCAGCTAGGTTGCGCGCATCAAGAGGCAGTGGCCGGCGCGCAGTTGGTTCGCTCGTTCAAGCGTCAACTGCGGTACAGCATGGATCGTCGTTACTCGCTTGCCCCGCTTCGCCGTTGGCCCGATCCTGGAACGTTCGTCGCTACCAACAGAAAGACGATCATGAAAGAGATCTGGGTGAACATGGGCAGCGTGAACAACGCGGCCCGGCTGGAACTCAAGTCCGTCGACGGCACGAGCGGCCTGGGCGTGATGCAGCTCCGCTTCCACTTCGAGGCATCCTGCCGGAACGAGGCGTCAGCGCAGCGGCCGATGTGGCTTGAAGGCAAGGTTCACGCCGTCGGCCTGGGTCGGTCTAGCGGCTACCTGAGTCGGCTGACTGTTGAGTCCTCCCCTGTCACCCTGCACAGCCTCGCGGCAACGACGACATTCGTCCTCGCTGCCGACCTCGACCACAGGCAGCTCCAGATCATTGAGGAGCACCGCACGGGCGGGATCACGTTCCGGCTCGAAGTCACAGGCACTGCCATGACTGGCAGCAACCTCGAACGTATCGGGGTGGGCGGCATTGAGCACGAGGTCAACCAAAGCGACTGGGCGGCGATCCTTGAACAGATGCAGTACCGCCGCCTGCTCCTGATCGAGCTCGACGCGCCGGACGCCAACCGCCCGGCCGAGTTTACCGTCGCCCTCAACTACTACCGCGACGCCGAGAAGCAGTACATCAAGCAGGAGTGGCGCCTGACGGTTGAAGCGCTCCGTCAGACCCTCGCGGCGCTCGTCGGCAAGAAGGCCGACGACGAGGATGAGTCGGCGGACGTTGCAGCGGCAGCCAAGGCACTCCGCAGGGAGTCGATGAACACGACCGTCGGCTATCCGCCCCGCGCCGAACAGGTACGGCTCGCCCTCAAGTTCATGTGCGACCTGGGCGCACACCCGGAAGTAGCCGAGACGACCAAGGCCGATGCCTACTCAGCCCTCTTGATGGTCGGCGGCCTGCTGCACAGTTGGCAGCCGATGAAGGCTCAGATCATGCCTCAGCCCTCAGCCCAGGAGGACGAGCCGACCAAGGTCGCGCCGGCGGCGAGCGTCTGAACCGACGAGCCTGAGACGCCCCGCGGCCGGAGTGGGTAGGTGGGCTCGGTCATCGGGTGAACCGGGGCGCGAGCGAAGTGCCCGCCTTCGCTGAGGCCCTTCGGGCAGTAGATAGCGGGCTTCTTACCTGTCAGATCTTCTTGTGCGCAATACTGCTGCCATGAGTTCTCTTCCTAATGTTGAGGCTGGTTCGAACCCTCCTTCACCGGCGCCTCTCCCTTGGGAGACGTATGCGGCCTGGCTCAAGCCGGAGTGGGAAAGGTTTCTACAGTCATGCCATAACGAACCCGATATGCAAGACTTCCTAGAGCGCCACCCGTGCCTTCTGCCGGGAGCGACAGACAACGTTGGTGGTGGTGGCCACCATGGGGCAACGTTCTTCGCCGTTATTCGCCAGCCTCTCCTTAAAGGGCTGGGACCTGATCGTCTTCCCGACTTCATGTGGGTACGCCGCTCAACGGGCGTCATCCACCCTATCTGTATCGAGATTGAAAATCCGAAGAAGAACTGGTTCACAAAGGGAGCGAGAGAGACGCCAGGAGTGCCGACCGCAGAGCTAACCCAGGCACTCGACCAACTGATTGAGTGGAAGGTCTGGTTCTCCAAAGAAGAAAACCAATCCATCTTTAAGAAGATGTACGCTCCCAACCACACTCATTGGCGCGTTGAGCCGGAGTATGTACTCGTCTACGGACGGGACGCAGAGTTTCGAGACGGCACATCAAGGCATGCCAACCCAACCTATATGAGGGAAAAGCGCGATCACATGCGCCGCTCCAACGAACACTTCTGGACCTATGACAGGTTGAGGCCCATTGAGGAAGGGGGTATTTACGCAACTCTTACTCGACATGAGTCCGGGTGGAGTCTGAACTCTGTACCCCCAACATTTTCACTCGACGATTTTTACTATGAGGATCTGTGTAGCGTTGTGAAAGATCCATCCGAGGCCATTTCCAAGTCGGAACTCATGCCCGATGAGTGGAAGACGCGGCTGGCTAATCAGTGGCAGGAGATTCGGGACAGGGCACTGGCGCGGCGGAACCAGTCTATGTCGAATAGGCGCAACATTTAGCCGTCACTCTGGAGCGTCTGGAGGTGCAGCGGTGACTGCTTGTGTTGTGGAGTCTCTGGTGTGTTTGTCCGGGTCAGCAGCACTCACGCAACGACTCGGACGTGCGGCAAGTCGACCGGTTCATAGCGGGTCGGCCGGCATGCGATTGGTTGACTCGAACTACGCGGCAAGGTCCACCTCCTCACCCCTGGTGTCTTTGACAGCAGCGCTGACAGCTACGACGCCGAGCAGCCAAGAACGACGTCGTACGCGCAAGACCCCATCAACCTCGGTGACGCGCTGCTGCGTGCCACCCCAGCCTGTCGTGTTCCGAGTTTTCATCCTGGCAATCGGAGTTCGATTCTCCGTGAGGTCACCAAGGAATTTATCCATCAAACCGGCACCAGGAACCCCTGTTGCCGGTTTGTTTTTGCCTTCGGACGAGGAGTTGAACTGATCGACCAAAGATGGTGTGGCTGGCGGCTGACATCCATTTTGACAGCTACCTGGGCGAACGTTGCTCTTCTCGTTGCTGTCAGCCGATGGTAAAACGGCCTCCGTCATAAGATTGAGCGCATTGCGCCGTGATGCCATGTTGGCGTGCTGGTAGTACTTCTGTGTGACCGATGTATTGCTGTGACCTAGAATCAGTTGAGAATCCTTGTCGGGAACGCCCAGATCCTTCATTAAGGTGGCGGCGCTATGGCGAAGGCTGTGTAGCGTGACTCGCCTTAACCCGTACTTGGCAGATAGGCGCAAGAAGGTCCGGGTGTAGTTTTGAGGTTCGACTGGCCCGCCTGTCAATTTGGTGAAGTATAGGGCGTCGTCGGAGTCCGTATTCCGTCGAGCATCATGCTCCCTCAATGCATCCGCCACGATTCTGAGCAAAGGCAGGTAACGTTGACCGGCCTTTGTTTTGACCGGGCCTACCTGAACTATCCCGCCTGCGCGGAACACTTGCTGGCGTACGTAGATCCTCCCTTTCGCGAAGTCGATCGCTTTCCGGTCAAGCCCAAGAACCTCACCTCGTCGCATGCCGTAGAGCACTGATATAAGGAACGCTGGGTACCACCTATGACTCTTGGCCACTTCCAGGAAGCGTTTTGCTTCATGAACATCCCATGGCAATACACTGTCTCCTCCTCCGTAGGTCTCTTTAACGCTAACCAGTTGGGCGACATTGCGCGCGAGAAGCTCCTCTCGCATCGCCTGGCCAAGCGCGGACCTGATTACTTCGCGTAGCGTCTGTACCTTCCGCACAGAGCGTCCGTCTGCTAACTGCTGATTCAGGTAAGTTTGTAGCGTTGGCACGCTCAACTTTTTCAACGGCAGTTTGCCTAAGCCAGGTTTCAAGTACAGGCGAATGTTGCTCTCGTATAGGTCGTAAGTTGTTGGCTTCCGGTTGGGCTTGATTACCTCGGATAGCCAGTAGTCGAGGTAATTGCCGAGCAACCATTGCTTGTCTGCTGTAGGTATGCCCTTGGCCACTTGAACTTTCAGCTCGGTCAGCTTTTCGTGAACCTCGGCGCGGGTCTTGCCATAGACATAGACCCGCTTAGGTTTCCCGCTCGTCGTCTGCACCCAGATGGAAGTGACCCAACGCTTATCGCTGTTGCGTTGGTAGATCGACCCCTCACCGTTTGCATTACGACGACCCATCAGGCTAACGACGCCTTCCAGCCTGTCAGAATGTAAGCCTCAATCGACTTGAGTGATATGAGCGTCCGTCGCCCAACTTTGATTCTCTCAAGCTGTTCGGACCTAAGTAGGTCGTACAGCTTCCATTTGGATATTCGTAGTCTCATGTACGCCTCGCGTACTGTGAGAAGTAGAGTGTCTTCACCTCCAGGGATTGCACGTTTGATTACCTCATCCATAAGTTGTTCTCCTTCAAGTTAAGCTTTTTCGGTTGGTCTTGTGAACCTCCCGGGTGGACTTCTGCATTGTGGTTTCGACATCACGACACGGCTCCTTGCTCAGTTCCACCAAGCAGCTGCGGGCCGTCACCGAGGAGGCCGACGGAAAAGAGCGCCTGGGCATCGAGGGCGAGTCTTCCGATGACGCCACGTATCTTCTCGGCGCGCTGCTGGCTCTGGACGAGCCACACCACCTTTGGAAACACCCCACGCCACTGTTGCTCCATGCCACTGCGCCAGTAGTCGATGTACCGCTGGGACTTCTTCTGGATGGTCGGTAGCGTCTCGGTGCTCATGTCGACCTCGATGAAGCTGCTGTGCTCGATGGCCGCTCGGCCTATCCGCGCGTACGCATCCGGCTTGATCTGCACGAGTTCGCCACCGGGGCCGGTGAAGTGACGCCAGTTGGCCGGCTCGGCGTCGTAGGCGAGTAGGTCGCCCTGACCTTGGCGGTGCCGCTCGACCAGTTGCACGTAGAGTTCAGCGACGGCGAGCATGTGGTCTTGGAAGTACGGCTTTGACTCCCACACCCGGCGACGGCCGCCAAGTGGCCCGCTCGTGTTGAGGACGGCCTGACCCAATCCGCTCAGGCTGTAGATGTAGCCGGACGATCCCGCCCGCACGCCCCCGACGATCCGTGAGAACCGCGTCACGGCGCCCAGTTCTGTAAGGCGGGTCATCATGAGCTGAGCACGACGTATGCGAGCACGTGGCGATCCATCGACCACGATAAGCCGTTGTACCTGCTTCAAGCTGAGTAGCCGTACGCGGTGCAGGGATGCCAGCACGCCAACGTCACGCGGGCTGAGCTTGGCGCGCAGCCGCACCACCCGGGCCGGTGGGATCGAAGAAGGTCTCACCATGGGTGAACTCCCGTTGGTGAGAATTTCTTTGGTTCCATCACCTCCGCAACAGGGAGACGGCGACCAGGACAACCAACACGACACGAAGCGTGAAGCGAACCACGAGACGAAGCCGTCATGCCGTCCTCCGTGGCGCTTGCCCGATGGGGCCGAGCTCGGGCCGATCCTCCCCGCGCCACCGCAGTCGTAGGGCTTCGTCGAGCGCCAGGCCGTCAACCCCGAACCGCTCCGCACTCGCGCGGCGTAGGTCGGCGGCATCACTGAGCGCCGTTGCGTCGGGTGGAAGCGTGCGAACAAGGAACGGCCGGCCAGGACTGTTAGGTACGTACGCCCTGGCGTACGCCTCGTGCGTCCCAAGAAGCGCGAGGTCATCCGCGCTCAGTCCGTCGCCAAGCGCAGCGGCCAACCCCGCACCGTCGTCCACGCTGGGACGGAACACCACACGCGAACGCGCGTTGGCGAGAAGCGCGGCCTTCATCTTCGGCGGGAGCTGGCCAAGGTGTTGGTGTGCGACGGTGAGCCCGACACCAAGCCCGCGCGCCTGAGCGAACATGTCGCCAAGGTCAACGGGCTGTCGTAGGTACTGCTGTACCTCGTCGATCACGACCATGGCCGGGTGTCGAAGGGGCGCGGCGACCGTTGCCCGCCGCTGCATCGCCTGGTTGAGCTGTGTCACCAGCAAGGCACCGATGAGCTGCGCCGTCTGGGCACCGATGACGCCCGTGTTCAGGTTCACCAGCACGACGCGCGGACGCATGAACAGCTCGTCCATCTGGAACCGCGGCCGTGCTTGGCCGACCAGTCTTCGGATTGGGGTGCGGCTTAAAAACGCCCGGCTCTTGTTGAGAACCGGGCTGACTACTTGTTGACGTTCGGCCTCCGAGAGGCCGTCGTACCAAGAGAAGAAGGGTGCAAGGACGAGCGCGTCGTTCACCTCGACGAGCACGCGACGACGGAACGCCGCGTTGGTCAGAATGACCGGCAGATCGGCAAGGGTTCCTGAGTCGGTACGAGCAAGCGCGATGAGCGCGTGCAGTAGCACGTCACTACTCCGAGGCCCGATGCTCGACCCATAGAGCTCGTGGAACAGATGCAGGATGTGGTCGGCCTGGCGCTCGGCATCCTCACGGTGTCCGGCTAGCGGGTTGAACCCGACGACCATCTCACCGGCTCCCGGCTCGATGACCACAACGTCTTCTCGACGCTCCGCGGGCACGCCGGCCAGGATCGCTTCTACGAGGTCGCCCCGAGGCTCAAGAACGAAGACGCTTCGCCCTACACGGATGTCTGCTTGGACGAGCCGCGCCAGCAGCGTCGACTTGCCGCTTCCAGTCGGCCCGATGACGTGCAGATGGTGAAGCGAACTCTCCACCGGCAACGTGACCACTTGGTTCCGCTGACTTGGATGCAGGCCGGCCCCGAGGACGCGCCTCGTCGGTAGGTTCCTCGCTTCCAGTGGTCGAAGCAGTGCGGAAGGTGCCGGGTACTGACGACCGCGCGACGGCACGGAAGTTCCGGCACCATCCAGCGGCCAGCCGAGCACGCTGCCCAGCTCCGCCAGGTTGAGCACGCCCGACCACTGGATGCCGCCCGTCTTTACGGCGTCGAGCTGGTGGCTACCGGCGACCGATGGTCGCCCGATCCTCAGTTGTGCGTGCGAACTGCCAACGAGCCGCAGTGCTTCGCCGAGCATCCGCACGATGGGTGCGGCCAGCTCTACGGACGCGGCACGCGCCCCGATCCGGCCGCGCACCGCGACCAGTGGTTCGGATGCCTTCTGCTTCCAACCTCGTCGCTCCTCCGCTGTCGCCTCATGTATGGCGACCAGGCCGAGGGCACGGGCGACGCTGAACGACTGCGGTTGTTTCACTCGTGACTGCGGCGGCCCGATGACCCACTGCACGACGGCCGAGGACTTGTCACTCAGGGCATGCAAGATTTCCGACAGTCCTGCCGTGACGCCTGCGGCCATGTCCACCCGGAGCGGCTGAGTAAGCCCGACTGGCTGCACGTCCGCAACAAGCTGCGGTGCAGCCCGCACGGGTCGAGTGACCGGCGTGAGCATGAGGCCGGGAAGTTGCGCGATGAACTGCGCCGACAGGTCCCCGCTGATGCGTCGGTCGATGCCGACCAACCAACGCACGACGCCGCGAGAAGCACGGAGTTCAAAGACAACGACTGGCGTCTGTCTGCGCCAGCCGATCTTGGGACGGTACGCCAGCGGTTGAAGCGCCCGTGTTACCTGCGCCCGGCTCAGCTCGTGCGGAAAGTGAACCTCGAACCAGTCGAGTGCACCAGGTCGCTTTGGTTTATTTCTCTTGTCTATATGCCACCTCCTTTGGGATTAGTACTCCAGACCCAGACGGCATATATAAGAAGCCTCACGACGCTAGCGTCGTGGGTACAAAAAATTATGTGTGCTGAGTTGAAGCCGGTAGTTGAGCGCGTCCAGCGACCTAGATAGGTTGCCTGCGACTGCTCTTACTCTCTACTATGCCAAGTCTGCATTGCGTTTCCCTGATGCAAGCTGGTCGTGATGGCTTGGGGTTGGCTGTTTTTGGATGTAGCCCAGTTACTATATTTATGCAAGTAGCTGAAGAGGGGCTTAAGGGTCGGTTACACTAACCCCGCTTGTCAGCAAATGCGTAGACCACGATAAACACGAAAGCGGCTGCGGCCACCACCCCAACGGTCCACCTACTCTCACTGAAGAAGAGAACACTTTGCGTCAGCGGGCCGAGGGAAAACACTAGACGGCCTATCATTTCTTTTTTGAAGAACATCAAGGCGACGCCCGCTATCATGAATAGAAAGGTTAAAATATCAAAAATCATACGTGTTTCCTGTTGAAGTTTGTGTTGGGGTGCCGGATGCTTTGAACATCCGGCACCCCCGCTAGGGAACTCTAGAAGCCCCTAGCAGCGCTCTGCCCATGCCTGCCACCAGAGCGATCCCCAGTCCTTGTACACCCAGATGCACTTTCCACGGTTCATCCGGGCAATCGTCCAGACTGCGGCCCCGAGGGCGGCACCGACCCACCCGGAAACGCCGAGCGCACCGGTGACCACTCCTCCGCCGAGTTCCAGTACATCCTTGGTGGTCTTCTTCGAGAATTGCACCAGGAAGCCGTACTTGGAGGCGTAGTACTTCGGATCGGCCACCACCGGGTAGCTGTAGCTCCCGGCGTTGTGCTCGACCACCTGTGTCAGCGTGGTCCCGTCCGTCTCAAAGTGAGTCGGAACGGCGGTGCCGCTCGCGTCCTTCGCCCAGGGGGCGGGGACGAGAACAACGGGCTTTCCGTCGCCGTCGAGAACGACGGCTCCAGCGTTGCCGGGCGAGACTTCCACTCGCCCACCTTCCGGCACGTCGACCTTGTAGTCGTAGCGCGTCGGTGCGGTGGGTTCGGCGATGGTGGTGAGCATCTGCACACCACCCTCCGTCGGGATGACCGCCTGAGCGGACCCGTCAGTGCCGGGATACGCCACCGTCCCATCCTTCAGCCGAGTCGCGTCTTTCGACTCGTCGGCGTTCGGAAGGGAGATGGTGATTTCCGGCGTGCCGTTGCCTTGCAGTGAGACTCCGGCCTCGGGGTCCTTGGGGACCTCGATGGTGGTGTCCTCCTGCTTGACGACGGCGGCTGAGTCGGTGTCCGTCGAAGACGGAACCGGCTCAGCCACCAACGAACCGTTCTGGCGGTCCGTGCTGCCGAGTGCCGACGCGATCTCCGAAGAGGAAACCGCCTCGACGTCGTCGGCTGCTGCGTTGCTCGGGACTGCCACAAGGGAACCCGTCGCAATGACAGCGGATACGACCATCTGGGCGATGGTGCGTGAAGCTCGCATGGTTGCTCTCCGATGCGAATTCCTACATGCGTTTCCGCACGTAGACCCAAGAGTTTCTAGGGCCGCTTCTACTTATACGTAATTACAACACTCCTGCATATGGTGAAATAAACAACACCCCGGTCTACGGAATTTAAAATCCCCGCCCCATACGACCTATCTGAGATCGCAGGGGCGGGGTTCCGCCGTCACCGCTGGAGAGCAACCAGACCACGGGAGGCGGAGACATGGACTTCACCTGGAGTAAAACTCGACATGCGAAGTGTTCAGGAAGGATTATGAGACCACGGCGCATTTTAGGCAATAGTGAAATCGCCCCGCCCCAATGAACCGCATAGGTCATCAGGGGCGAGGCGTTGTGTCAGATGCCGATAACCCTCGCGTTCCTGACGGTCGCGAACGTCTCCTCGTGGATGATCGCGTAGTTGTACGCATCGAACCAGTCGGTGAATGTTTGCGCTCGTCGCAACCACGAGCCGTTGGGGTCGTGCAGGAACTCAACGGCGTATGTCTCGGTGTCGAGGAGAAGCGTTACCAACTCCTCGGGAACCGACTTTGTGTATCCGCGTCCATCCGGCATTCCGGTGAGGACTGCGTCCCCGGTGATGTACGCCTTGCCGCGGAGGCCCTTGGCGTGCTGCCACAGCAGGACGGTTGCGCGGTGGTTAAACGGAAGCGAATAAAGCATCGCCCCGTCGTTCGCGAGGATCGAAGCCGGCGGTGCGTCGAGGTTGAATGCCTCGAACGAACCCTCCACCATCTCTTGAATGGCCGTATGGTTCTCCGCGTCGAACTCGATCCGCTTAAGCGGCTGCTCCTCTTTGTGTGGGAGCAAGATGCCAGTTATCACGGAACCACTTGCTTTCTCGACCGTGGGACTCTGGTCTGGGGTGACGGTCGTTTCACCCCAGAGGTGAATCTCACGACCAAGTTGAGAGGCCCCGCCCCGATGACCCTTTTGGATCACCAGGACGGGGGATTTCCGCGCCGCCGGGAGCGGTGGCAGACGCGGAGCTAGGGGTTAGCTGCCGTTCCCGTTGCCAACCTTGGTTCCGGGCACACGGCCACGGGTGCCGCGTGCGTCCTTGAGAACCTGGGGCATGTTGTCGGCGGCCTTGTTGAACTCCTCCAGCGGGACGTACATGTCCTGCTTGGTATTGTCGGGCATCGTGACTTCGAGAATCACGAGGGTGTCACTGATGTCCGTGAACGCCTTGAGTTCAGGAACCAGCACATCCAGTGCCTTCGGCTGGTCGATGTCCGGGTGCTGCCGAACAACGACCTGTGCGAACTGCTTGTCGGTGCCTTGCTTGCCGCTGAGGTCTGAAACCTTCTGGCTGACAATCGCCATTTCTGCTCCACTTGGTGTGTTTGGTGCTCGGCCGGGGCTCTTCCTCGGCCGTACTTCTATTACGCCAAAATCATCTGGTGGAGCGCTTGGCGAGTTTGACTGGTGACGTTTGGGGGTGGTTGATTTATAATAAAAGGTAGAGAATTATCCATGTCAGCGACACAATCACGTACACCAGCACGAAAAAAGAAGCAGCCAACCAATACAGGCGAGCCGGTTCAAGGCGTCCAAGGCACAAAAAAATCCAGCCCCGCGACTATGACGTCACAGGGCTGGACAGCGGAGCAGCTTTCTCGCGCCCCGAAGCTAACGAAGAGCCGTTTAGCTAAGGTGCGTCAACTTCTAATCGGCTGACGCCACACAACCGTCACGCGATTCTCGTTGTATGTCGTCTGGCGACCCTTCTCACGCACGCCTTCGGCTGGTGCGATGACGATTGCCTCAAAGAGTTCTTCAAGAATCGCCTGCTTCCGGTCAAGCGGCAGCGTGGGCCACTCCTCGGCGGCCGAGGTGACTTGCTTCGCTTTCCGTACATGCTGCGCTACTTGGGAGCGCAGTTTTTTCTGTTCGTCTTCAAGCTCCTTGATTGACGGAAACACAATCGATCCCGACATCTCACCGGCCCGGTACGCCGCCATGAGTTCGGCGATTTTCGTGGTCACCTCGTCAAGGCGTGCCGTATCAGGAGCGCCGTCGGACTCAGGCGCTTCGATCGGTTGATCGAGATATGCAAGCACCAGATCTGTGATCTGTTGATCCAGCCGGGGGCCTGAGATGCCGAGCCCCGCGCACCCGCCTGCATCTTTGGACTGGCAGTTGTACGTGAAGTACCGGTCGCCTTTGGGTGCACGCACCAGTTTTGAACCACAGCGACCACACCGCAGGACGCGACTCAAGAGTGCCCGGGTAGGCCGACGACGGTCAGGCTTTGACTTGAGAAGTTCACACAGTGCTTCCCAGGTTGGGGCGTCGATCAGGCCGCCGTCGTGTCGCTTGATGTACTGGCCGTCTTCATCGAGAAGCACTTCTCTCTTGTACACAGCCAGGCCAGCGATGCCGGGTGCGATCAAGATACGGCGCACGGTTTCGCCAGTGACCCGGCCACCCCGGGCAGTCGTAATGCCCTTGCTGCGCCACTCCTCCGCGATGGCCGTGGGACGGATGCCCGCGAATACATCCGCGATGGCCTTATGCGTGATGGTGGCCCTGTCCTCGTTGATCGAACCATCTTTGTTGCGGTAGAACGCCGGGTAGTTGCTGAAGACGTTCCCCATCAGCGCCTCGTCCCGGTAGAAGTTGGTCACACGCTTCACAGTCTTCGCACTGGAGTGGTTGGCGATGTTCACCAACATGCGAGCGACCATCTGGCCGTCTTCGTCCGTCAGGTCGATGCTCATCGAGGTGAGCCAGAGAACTGGCTTTACACGACCCTCTTTGAAGTACGCGTGGCAGTACGCCTTGATCACGCGTTCAAGGTCGGAGGGCTGACGGAAGATGCGGTCGAGATCCCAACCGGCAATGCCATCATTCTTACCGGCGGTGAAGTCTTGAAGCCAGGGTTCAAATCCTTCGTCACGGATGACCTCTGGCTTATATGCAGACTTGTCGTTGTCGATGTACTCGCGTGTTGCTGTACCGCCGTGCGTTTCGATGAGTGGCAGTACAGTACGAAGCTGCCGGTCAAGACCGGGAGCGCGCTCCTCATCCGTATCCGAGATACGGGCGTACGGGGCAACGATTATGGGGTTTATGTCCGCTTTCATGCGCTATGCCCTAATTATACTATGTTGGGCATAGTTTCCAATGCTTTGAGCGGCCTGAACGCGCACTGGACGGCGGCGACGATGGCGGAGGAGTTCGGGCGCCTGCGGGAGGCTGCTTCCCTGGCCATATGGCCGGCCGATCACTACGACCAGGCGTGAGTCAGCGTCGATGACGACCTGGTGGGCTGTGGAGTATCGGTCGAGGCAAACGGGGCTGTCCAGGACGGTTCCGATGCCGTGATCTCGCTTGCCCTCAACCGCACTTGAGGTCCTACGTTCTTCGCATGACCTGCACGGTGTGCGGGCTCCACGCCGAAGTACCTGGAGAGGACGTTCCATGACGACCCAGCAGCTCTCCGACGCCGAACTCGCCGGCCAGCCCGCCGCGTACTGGACCGGTGTCGCCTACGAGGCGCTCATCGCGTACATCCGGGCCCGGCAGGCCGAAAAGGGCTACACCCAGCCCCAGTTCTGGTTGCTGCGCAACCTGTCGAAGAACGACATCTCACCCGACGGAGAGGGGATGACCCTGCCCGAGCTGCGCCAGGCCATGACCTCCTATATCCGGCCCGAGGACGATCTGGCAGTGGAGGCCGAAGTACTCCTGGAGCGCGGCTGGCTGACCCGGGACGCCGAGAACCGGCTGTGGCTCACCCCAGAGGGAGAGCAGGCCCGTGTCGACATGGTCAGTATCGCGCCCGCGATCAGAGCCGTCCTCCACGAGGGCATCGACGACGCGGACTACGTCACCACGGTGAAGGTGCTCCAGCGGCTGATCCGCAACGCGGGCGGGACGGCCGCCTGACAGGCCGCGAGTCCAGGGCAAGCGTCCCCGGCGTGAGCAGCCGGGCGGCGGACGCGGATCTCGTTCTCGCCGAGGTTGACGCCCACCTCGGCGAGCGTGCGGAGCCCGCAAGCTTGGCGGCACGCGGCCTCGCCCGCGCCCCCCCCTCACGCATCCCGGCGCCGCACGCTCCACGCCCCCGCGAGCAGCGCGGCCCCCGTCCACAGGGCGGTCACCGTGAGGCCGGTCCAGGGGCCCAGCGAGCTGTCGGACCTCTCGTGCAGGACCACTTGGCCCGCCCGGTCGGGGAGGAAGTCGGTCAGCCCGCCCGCCACGTCCCCGATCACGAACGAGACGATGAGGACGAACGGGATCAGGATGCTGAGCGTGGCCACACCGCTGCGCAGCAGGGCGGTGAGGCCGGCCGCGAGCAGCGCCATCAGCGTGAGGTAGATGCCGCAGCCGACGACACCACGCACCTGTTCGCCCGCCGTGAGTCCGCTCGCCGCCTCCCCCAGGCCCGCTCTCGCGGCGGTGAGCGAGGCGAAGCCGGTGACCAGCCCCACCAGCAGGGCCGGTACGCCGATGGCCGCGATCTTCGCTGCGAACCACCGCCCGCGCTGCGGCACCGCGGCGAGGGAGAGGCGCAGTCCGCCGCCGTGGAACTCGGACGAGACGGCCGTCGCGCCGAAGGCGATGGCGGCGATCTGGCCGGGCCCCACTCCGGAGAGCGCCGTGAACAACGGGTCGAACTCCGGGTCGGAGGTACTGGAGATCCCGGCTAGCGCGGAGAACGCCGTGGAGACGGCGAACACTGCGAGCAGTGCCCCGCAGAGTGAGCGGAGAGTACGGATCTTCAGCCACTCTGAGCGCAGTACGGGTGCGAACGGCATGGTCAGGCCTCCTGAGGCTGCGCTGCAGATTGCGTCGGTGACTGCCGGGCGGCGAATTCGGTCTCGGACGTCGTCAGGTCCAGGTAGGCCTGCTCCAACGTGCCCTCCTCCGCCGCCAGTTCGAGGATCGGCACGGCGGCATCCGACGCCAGCCGTCCGATGTCCTCCACCCGCGCGTGGCTGACCGTCAGATGCCCGTCCTCGTGTTCGGCGGCCTCGTAGCCGTGGCGTGCGAGGGCCTCCTTGAGCAGGGCGGTCTTTGTCGTGCGCACCCGTACTCGCGGCTGTACGCGCGCGTGGATGAACTCGCGCACCGGGGTGTCGGCGAGCAGGCGGCCGCGGCCGAGGACCACGAGGTGGTCGGCGAAGGACGCTGTCTCGTTCATGAGGTGGCTGGAGACCAGGACCGTCCGGCCCTCGCCGGCCAGGCGGCGCAGCAGCTCCCGGATCCAGATGATGCCTTCGGGGTCGAGGCCGTTGGAGGGCTCGTCGAGCAGCAGTACGGGCGGATCGCCGAGGAGGGCGGCGGCGATGCCCAGGCGTTGGCGCATGCCGAGGGAGTACGTCTTCACCCGGCGCCTCGCGGCGGGCGCGAGCCCGGTCTCCTCCAGGACCTCGTCCACCCGGCGCTCCGGGATGCGGTTGCTCGTCGCCAGCACCCGCAGCTGGTCACGTGCGGTACGTGAGCCGTGCGCGGCCTGCGCGTCGAGGAGGGCGCCCGCGTGGCGCAGGGGTTCGTCGAGCGAGGCGTAGGCGCGTCCGCCGATCGTGGCGGTGCCGGACGTCGGCCGGTCCAGGCCGAGCACGAGCCGCATGGTGGTGGACTTTCCGGCGCCGTTGGGGCCGAGGAAGCCGGTGACGCGGCCGGGCAGGACACGGAAGGTGAGGTGGTCGACGGCTCGTGTGGTGCCGTACTCCTTGGTGAGGTTCTGGATGTCGATGCTGGTCATGGGAGCAGCGTGGCGGGGCGGGTGGTGGTACCGCCTCCCCCGCGCGTGGGGAGCGTCTCCCCCGTCCGGGGGAGGTCGTTGTCAGTGGTGGCTGTCACGATGTCGTCATGGCCCGCTTTCTGCGCCCGCTGCTGCGCGGGACGACGTACACGCGCTTACTGCACCTGTGGGTGCCGATGCTTGCCGTGAGCGTGTGGATGTTCATCGACATGTCGACTCCGTGGATGCCCGCCGCTGTTCTGCTGCTGGTCGGGCTGATTCCGGGGGTGCGGCTGGGCGAGGGGGTGCAGGCGCGGCTGCTGTTGACGCCGGGCGAGCCGGCGTCCGAGTCGGCGATCTCCATCGCGCCGTCGGCGAGTTGGCGTGACCGGCTGCGGACGGTGTTGTGGCTGGAGGTGCGGATGGCTCTCGGGGCGGTGACGATGGGGGCCAGTGTCTGGCTGCCGTTGACCTCCGTCGACCTGGTCCTGGCCGCGAGCGGACACGTCTCCGACGGAAATCCCTTCCTGCCCGCCTCGCAGCCGCAGTGGGTGTACGCCCTGCTCGTTCCGCTGCCGCTGCTCGTCTTCTACGGCGTGGTGGTCGGCCTGGGCGAGCTGGTCACCGCCGCCGCACGCGGGCTGCTCGGCCCTTCGCCCTCCGAGCGGCTGGCCGCACTGGAGGAACGCACCGAACAACTTCTGGAGCGCAACCGCATCGCCCATGAGCTGCACGACTCCATCGGGCACGCGCTCACGGTGGCGGTGGTGCAGGCGGGCGCGGCCCGCGCGGCGGGTGATCCCGCGTTCACCGACCGGGCGCTGGAGGCCATCGAGGAGACCGGCCGGGCCGCGCTGGAGGACCTGGAGCGTGTCCTCGGCGTGCTGCGCGAGTCGGACAGGCCCGCGAGCAGCCGGCCGGCCCTCACCGAGGCCGACCGGCTTCTGGAGTCCGCGCGCTTTTCCGGTGCGAACGTCGCCATGGAGGTGACCGGCCCTCTCGACGGGGTGCCGGGTCCGGTGTCCCGCGAGGGCTACCGCATCCTCCAGGAGTCGCTCACCAATGTGCTGCGGCACGCGGGGGCCGTGCCCGTCCGGGTCCGGATCGGGGTCGCGGACGACACCCTCGCCCTGGAGGTCCGCAACCCGCTCACCGCCGCGATACCCGGCCCCGACCGGGGCAGTGGCCTGCGCGGCATACGGGAGCGCGCGGCGCTGCTGGGCGGCCACGCGCGTACGGGGCCCGACGCGGGCGACTGGCAGGTGCACGTCGAGTTGCCGCTGCGGGCTGATCTACGCTGACCGGATGCCCGTAACCGTGCTCCTGGTCGACGACGAGCCCCTCGTACGCGCGGGTCTGCGGGCCGTGCTGGAGGCTCAGCCCGATATCGAGGTCGTCGGGGAGGCGGCGGACGGGGCCGCGGTCATCCCGTTGGTCAGGCGGTTGCGGCCCGATGTGGTCGCCATGGATGTGCGGATGCCGCTGATGGACGGCATCGAGGCCACGCGCGCGGTGCTGCGGACCGTGCCGGAGCCGCCGAGGATCCTGGTAGTGACGACGTTCGAGAACGACGAGTACGTGTACGAGGCGCTGCGGGCCGGTGCCGACGGGTTTCTGCTCAAGCGGGCCCGGCCGGCCGAGATCGTGCACGCGGTGCGGCTGGTCGCCGAGGGCGAGTCGCTGCTGTTCCCGGCCTCGGTACGGCGGCTGGCGGCCGAGTACGGGGACCGGGGGCGGGACAGGGGCGGGAACCGGGCCGCCCGGGATGTTCTGGAGCGGGCTCGGCTGACCGGGCGCGAGGAGGAAGTGCTGCGGCTGATGGCCCGGGGGCTGTCCAACGCGGAGATCGCCGCTCGGCTGGTCGTCGGCGGCGAGACCGTGAAGTCGCATGTCAGCGCGCTGCTGGCGAAACTGGGGGCCCGGGATCGTACGCAGGCGGTCATCGTGGCGTACGAGTCCGGGTTCGTGGCGCCCGGATGATCCCGGCCTGCCGGAGAGATCTGGTGTGCCCGGCTCTCGCCGGGGTGCTCCGCGCCGAGTACGATCCGCCCCACACCTGCACTGAGCGCTCCGCCGGAAGCGCTGTGACGAACCCGCGGGCCGGTGGGGCCTGGTCGCGCAGTTCCCCGCGCCCCTTTGGGGGCGCGGTCGCGCACCCGCCCTCACCAGGTCGGCTTGGCTGGGAGGACGTACGTTGGGGCAGCTGACCGGTGGGGATCCCTCGCTGCTGCGAAGGATCAACTCCGCGGTGGTGCTGCACGCGCTGCGTGCCACGGACTGCGCGACGCTGACCGAGATCACCCGGGTGACGGGGCTGTCCCGGCCGACCGTCGAGGGCGTGGTCGAGGGGCTGATCGAGGGCGGGCTCGTCGTCGAGAAGGCCGCGGACGAGAGTGTCGCGCGGCGGCAGGGGCGGCCCGCGCGGCGGTTCAGGTTCCGGGCGGAGGCCGGGCATCTGCTGGGGCTTGAGATCGGCTCCCATCGGGTCGCCGCGCTGCTGTCCGACCTCGACGGGCGTTTTCTGGGGTCGATCTCGAAGGACGTCGACGAGGCGGCGCCCGCCGACGAACGGCTCGAGCGATTGCGGTCGGCGGTCGCCGAATTGCTGCGGCGGGCCGGGGTGGCCCGTGACTCGCTGCGCGCCGTGGGTGTGGCCACACCCGGGATAGTGGAGGCCGACGGGGTCGTACGGCTGTGCACGGCGCTGCCCGAGTGGACCGGGCTGCGGCTCGGTGAGCGGCTCAGCCGGTCCTTCAAGTGCCCGGTGCTGGTGGAGAACGACGCCAACGCGGCTGCCGTCGCCGAGCACTGGAAGGGCGCGGCGATCGACTCCGACGACGTCGTGTTCGTACTGGCCGGGCTGAGTCCGGGCGCCGGTTCGCTGATCGGCGGGCGGCTGCACCGGGGGTACGGCGGGGCGGCCGGGGAGATCGGCGCGCTGCATCTGCTGGGCCGGGGAGCGACGCCGGAGGCACTGCTGTCGACCACGGGCGAGCCGCTGCACCCGCTCGACGAGGTGGCGGTCGCCGGGGTGTTCCGCCGGGCCCGCGAGGGCGACGAGCAGGCCCGCGCTGCCGTCGACCGCTTCATCCAGCGGCTGGTCCACGACGTGGCCGCGCTCGTCCTGGCCCTCGACCCCGAACTGGTGGTCGTCGGGGGCTGGGCGGCGGGGCTGGACGGCGTACTGGAGCCGTTGCGCGACGAGCTGGCGCGCTACTGTCTGCGCCCGCCCGGCGTGGCCCTCTCGCTCCTCGGCGAGGCGGCCGTGGCGACGGGTGCGCTGCGGCTTGCTCTCGACCATGTCGATGAGCAGTTGTTCGCGGTGGAGGGGACTGTGACTGCGCGGCGTTGAGCGTCCGCGTGGAGTGCGGTGTGGTGACTGCGGTGTAGCGGCTGCGCGTGCGTCGTGGCTGGTCGCGCGGTTCCCCGCGCCCCTTGGGGCGCGGGTTGGCGCACAGGCCTGTATGACTGCTAGGACGCCCGGCGTTCCGGGCCGTGGTGTATTTCCACTCCCCCGGCGTCGCCGAAAGTCAACCGGCACGTGTCAGCGCGATAGGTCGCCACCGAGAGCGCGGCTGTGCGTCCCTGGGCGAAGAAGCGGGTCGTGACCACGAGGACGGGCGCCCCGGGAAGACGGTCCAGCTCCTTGGCGTCGTCCGCGCGCGCCGAGCCGAGTTCCACGGCGCGGTCCTGGCCCTCCAGCTCCAGGCGCTGGAGTTCCCGCAGCACCGCACGCGCGCGCGAGGCGCCGGACGGGGCGTCTATCGCCGACAGGTCGGGCACCGACGCGGACGGCACGTAGAGCAGTTCCGCGGCGACCGGCTGGCCGTGCGAGACGCGGGAGCGGCGCACGGTGTGGACGGCCTCGTCCGGGCCCGTCTCCAGGGCGGCGGCCACCCCCGCGGCGGGTACGGCCAGCCCGCTGTCGACGGGCTGCCAGGCGTCGCCCGCCGCGCCCGGCCACGCGTGCTGGGCCGTGCCGACGGCGACGCCCATGCGCGGCGGGGCGACAGTCGTACCGACACCGCGACGGCGCTGGAGCCGGCCTTCGAGTTCGAGCTGTTCCAGTGCCTGGCGGAGCGTGGCACGGGCGACGCCGAAGCGGGCCGCGAGGTCGCGCTCGTTGGGCAGGATCTCGCCCACCGTGAACTCGGAGTCCAGTGCCTCACTGAGCACGGTCTTCAGATGCCAGTACTTCGGCTCCGGCACCGTTTCCAACTGCGTGGTCCCCACCCTGTCCTCCGCAATCGCCGTGGTCCACCGGCGTTTTGATGCCCTTGTTTATTAAAGGTTGTTGCACTTTCCTGCGACCATAGGGCGGCCCTGAGCCTTGGTCAAGACCAATCAGCCTTCCTGGGGAGTGGCCAGAGAGCGCACCTTGTCCGGGTTGCGGATGATGTACACGTACTGGATACGGCCGTCCGCCACATCGATCTGGAACACGGCGTCGGGCTTGCCGCCGTCCAGGACCAGCACGGCGAGGCCGCCGTTGACCTCCAGGAAGCGGAACGAGGCGTCCGTGAGGCCCTTGCCGCCGACGCCGATGACGAAGCGGCCCACATGGTCGGCCGACTCCAGGATGCGGCGCGGCGACTTGGCCAGCCCGCCGCTGTCGGCGACAAGGCAGACGTCCGGGGCGAGGAGTTCCATGAGGCCCGCGAGATCGCCCTGTTCGGCGGCGACGAGGAAGCGCTGGGTGAGGTCGCGGCGCTGGGAGGGATCGACCTCGTAGCGCGGGCGTCGTTCGTCGACGTGCCGACGGGCGCGTCCGGCGAGCTGACGCACCGCCGGTTCGGACCGGTCGAGCATGCCGGCGATCTCCGCGAACGGGTACCCGAAGGCCTCCCTCAGGACGAACACCGCGCGCTCCAGCGGCGAGAGGGACTCCATGACGACCATGACGGCGAGGGACACGGTGTCGGCGAGCACGGCCCGCTCGGCCGCGTCCGCGACGGTGCCCGTGCCGTCGGCGAGGTCGGTGACGTAGGGCTCGGGGAGCCACGGGCCGACGTAGGTCTCACCGCGCGCCTTCACCTGGCGCAGCCGGTCGATGGCGAGCCGGGTGGTGACGCGTACGAGGTAGCCACGCGGTTCGCGTACGTCGGTCCGGTCGGCGCCCGACCAGCGCAGCCACGCGTCCTGGACGACGTCCTCGGCGTCGGCCACCCGGCCGAGCATGCGGTAGGCGACGCCCATCAGGACGGGCCGGTGCTCTTCGAAGACGTCGGTCACGGTGTCGGCAGTCATTGCTCCATCCCAACCCGGTTGCGAGTGGCGTGTCCAGCGAGTTGAGAGCCAAGGCCCACCAGGGGCTACCGGCCAGTAGTAATTACTGACAAGCTGTCTACGCAGATACGCACCTACGCAGACGCGTACGTCGAGGAGAGCCCATGTCCGCCACCGTCGCCTTCGAGGTCCACTCTCCGTACGCCCCGGAGGCCGAGACCAGGACCGTGACCCTGTCGTACGCGCGCGTGGGCGCCGGCGAGCCGCTTCTGCTGCTGCACGGCATCGGCCACCACCGGCAGGCCTGGGACCCGGTGATCGACATCCTGGCCACCGAGCGGGAGGTGATCGCCGTCGACCTCCCCGGCTTCGGCGCCTCCCCCGCGCTGCCGGACGACTTCGTGCACGACCTGCCGACGATGACCGCCGTCTTCGGCGGCCTGTGCGACGCGCTGGGGCTGGACCGGCCGCATGTGGCGGGCAATTCGCTGGGCGGTCTGCTGGCCCTGGAGCTCGGTCGCGAGAAGCGCGTACGGTCCGTCACCGCGCTTTCCCCGGCGGGTTTCTGGTCGCAGGCGGAGCGGCGGTACGCGTTCGGTGTGCTGCTCGCGATGCGGCGGGCCGCGCGGAGCATGCCGCTGCCCCTGGTCGAGCGGCTGTCGCGCTCGGCGGCGGGGCGGAGCGTCCTGACGAGCACCATCTACGCCCGGCCCGGCCGCCGTTCACCCGAGGCCGTCGTCGCCGAGACGCTCGCCCTGGCGAACGCCCAGCGGTTCGGCGAAACCCTCAGGAGCGGCCGGGACATCCGCTTCACGGACGACATCCCGGGCCTCCCGGTCACCGTGGCGTGGGGCACCCGGGACCTGCTGCTCGTGCGCCGCCAGGGCATCCGCGCCAAGCAGACCATCCCCAAGGCCCGCCTGATCCGCCTCCCCGGCTGCGGCCACGTACCGATGAACGACGACCCGGCCCTGGTCGCCCGGGTCCTCCTCGACGGCAGCCGCTGACCGGCGAGGCGCACGAGGGCCAACGCGCTTGGTCCCAAGGCGACTCGACGCCGACGAGGGCGTTTCCGCAGCCTGAACGAGGCCGTAGGAGCCCGTACCGACGAGCGGGGCGGTGCGGGCAGCGCCGAAGGGGTTGAGCCCGGAGAAGAGCGTGGCGCGCCGCGCGCCGATCCGCCGCAGCCGACGTACCGGCCTACGAAGCCGACCACGGTGGCGACCGCCGCCTGCCGGAGCAGCGCGGCGGTCTCGGTTGCTTCGGGCACGCGCAGCCGGCCGACCCCGTCCAGGGCCACCCCGGCGAGCGCGGACTCCCTGACGTCCTCGCCTCCTCGACCCCGGCCCGCGCGCCGGTCGTCGCGGCCACTTTCCCTGGCTGCGGGAGCAGTTGTTCACTCGCGGTTTGTGTGGGCGCTGTGGTGTCCCAGTAGTTGTGGCTGTGCACATTCGCCGGATCCCGTCCCCGGAGGCACGCCCATGTCAGCTTCTTCCCTGCCCGGTCGTCGTAGCGTGCTGCGCGGCTCGCTGGCCGCTTCGGCCGCACTGACCCTGCCCGCCGCCGCCATCGGCGCGGCGGCACCCGCGTTCGCGCTGTCCGGGCGGCCGAAGGCCGGCTGGGGTGTCCAGACCGGTGATGTGACCGCCGACTCGGGGCTGGTGTGGGTACGGTCCGACCGGCCCGCCCGGATGGTCGTCGAGACGTCCGCCACCGGGTCGTTCCGCAACCCCCGCCGCCGGCTCGGGCCGCTGCTCGGCGCGGACACCGACTTCACCGGTACGACGCGGCTGCGCGGGCTGCCGCCGGGCGAGCAGATCCACTACCGGGTGCTGCTCGCCGACCCGGACGACCCGCGTCGCACCGGCGAGCCGGTGACCGGCACCTTCCGTACGGCGCCGGTGCGGCGGCGCGACGGGGTGCGGTTCCTGTGGTCGGGGGACCTGGCGGGGCAGGGCTGGGGCATCAACCCGGACCTCGGCGGCTACCGGATCTACGACGCGATGGGCAAGCTCGACCCCGACTTCTTCCTGTGCAGCGGCGACAACATCTACGCCGACGGCCCGATCTCCGCCACCGCGGCGCTGCCCGACGGCAGCACCTGGCGGAACATCACCACCGAGGAGAAGTCGAAGGTCGCCGAGACGCTCGCCGAGTTCCGCGGCAACTTCCGCTACAACCTGCTCGACGAGAACCTCCGTCGGTTCAACGCCCAGGTCCCGTCGATCATCCAGTGGGACGACCACGAGGTGCGCAACAACTGGTACCCGGGGCAGCGGATCCTCGACTCGGACACCCGGTACACGGAGAAGAACGTCGATGTCCTCGCCGGCCGGGCCCGGCGGGCCTTCAGCGAGTACTTCCCGGTCTCCACGCTCCGCCCGGGCTCCCGGGACGGCCGCGTGTACCGCGTGCTGCACCAGGGCCCGCTGCTCGACGTGTTCGTCCTCGACATGCGGACGTACCGCGACGCCAACTCCCCCGACGACCAGACCGTCGACCCGCAGGGCATCCTCGGCGCCGAGCAGCTGGAGTGGCTCAAGCGCGAACTGTCCTGCTCGCGTGCCGTGTGGAAGGTGATCGCCGCCGACATGCCGCTGGGCCTGGTCGTACCGGACGCCACCGAGGGCAGGGCCAACATCGAGGCCGTCGCGCAGGGCGACCCGGGTGCGCCCCTCGGGCGTGAGCTGCAGATCGCCGAGCTGCTGCGGTACATCAAGCACCGGCGGATCACCGGCACGGTCTGGCTGACCGCCGACGTCCACCCCACCTCGGCGCAGCACTACCAGCCCTCGCGGGCCGCCTTCAGCGACTTCGAGCCGTTCTGGGAGTTCGTGTCGGGCCCGCTGAACGCCGGGGCGTTCCCCGCGAGCGCGCTCGACGGTACGTTCGGTCCGGAGCGCGTCTTCGTGAAGGCGCCGACCGCGGCGAACGTCTCGCCCGCCGGCGGCTACCAGTTCTTCGGCGAGGTCGACATCGACGGGGGCAGCGGTGAGCTGACGGTACGGCTGCGCGAGCAGGACGGGACCGTGCTGTTCACGAAGGTGCTGCAGCCGGGGCGAGTGGGGCAGTAGTGCCAAGTCGGCCAGTAGTGGTACAGGAGTAAACAAAAGGGGCGGAAAGCAACTTAACCCTTCGGTCACAGTCCGTTCGTGATCACGCAACACCGTTGGCGCATGGTGATGGCATGACGCGAAAGATAGCTGAGGAATCCGCTGTGACCGACGGGCGCCCCGTGCGCCACTGGCGCCAGGACGTCGTCGAGCTTGCCGCGCTGCTGCGCACATGGTGGGCAAGCCGCCACGGTCACGCACCGCCGGACGCCACCGGCGCGGCGGCCGACACCGGGATGGACCCCGACGCGAGTGTGCTGTGGCGGATGCGAACGACGGTCAAGGACCAGCCGGGATCGCTCGCCTCGCTGTGCATCGCCCTCGCCGATCGGCGTATCGACATTCTCAGCCTCCAGACGCATCCGCTGGCCCGGGGCACGGTCGACGAGTTCCTGCTGCGCGCCTCTCGTGACCTCACCGCCTCCGAGATCTCCCAGGCGATCTCCCTGGCGGGCGGTGAGGGGACGTGGATCGAGCGGGCGGACACCCACGATCTCGTCGACGCGCCGACTCGGGTCCTGGGCCTGGCCACCCGTACGGCCCTGGATTCGGCCGAACTGCCGCTCGCGCTGCGCCAGTTGCTCGGCCGGTGCGCGATCCGGTCGCTGCCCGGCGGTGACCCGGCGGCACTGGAGGGCGTACCGGCAGGGGGCGCGCTCGAAGAGACGGACACGGTGATGCGGCTGCGCGCGCCGGAAGGCGGAGTGATCATCGTGGAGCGGCCGTATCTGCCGTTCACCCCGACCGAGTTCGCCCGGGCGCGGGCGCTGGTGGAGCTGGACGCGCGGCTCGGTCCCCGGGTCCCGCACGGCCAGGACGTGCTGACGCTGCCGCGGGGCAACGCCATCACCGTACGGCGTGCCGACGCACGCGACCTGGACGCGGCCAAGGCGCTCCACGAGCGCTGCTCACCCCGCACCCTCTCGCTCCGCTACCACGGTCCGATGGGCGACGCCGACCGCTATCTGGGGCATCTGCTCAGCCCGCGTTACGGCCGTACGCTCGCCGTGCAGACGGCCTCGGGGCGGATCGTCGGGCTCGGTCACCTCCTCTGGGACGGTGAGGAGACCGAGATCGCGCTGCTCGTCGAGGACGAGTGGCAGCGGCGCGGCATCGGCGGGGAGCTCCTGCGCCGTCTGGTGGCGATGGCACGCGAGGCGAACTGCGAGCACGTGTACGCCGTCACGCAGTCCTCCAACACCGGCATGGTCGCCGTGATGCGTGGCCTCGGCCTGCCCCTCGACTACCAGATCGAGGAGGGCACTCTCGTCATCACGGCCCGTCTGGAGACGGCCTCCGTCGGTACCCCGAGGTCGTACGACCGCAGCACACGCGGTGGCGCCGAATCGACGTGACGCCGACTGCCGTCGCGTACGAGGATGGGGCCATGTCAGACACCAAGAACCCGTTGCCCCGTGAGGTCGCCGACGCCTATGTCGACGACCTCATCGCCCTCGACCCGGTCACCGGTACGTACCTCGGCGTGAAGGAGAGTTCCAGCAGGCTTCCGGACACCTCGCCCGCGGGCCAGGAGGCGCTGGCGGAGCTGGCCCGGACGACGCTGGCCCGGTTGGACGAGGCGGAGCGGCGGCCCGGCGCGGACAGTGACATCGAGCGGCGCTGCGGGCGGCTGCTGCGTGAGCGGCTCACCGCCGAACTCGCCGTGCACGAGGCGGGCGAGGGTCTGCGCGCGGTTGGCAACATGCACACGGCCGCGCACTCGGTGCGCGAGGTGTTCACGGTGACGCCGACGGAGACGGAAGAGGACTGGAAGGCCGTCGCGGAGCGGCTGCGCGCCGTGCCGGCCGCGCTGCTGGGCTACCGGGAGAGCCTGACGCTGGGCCTGGAACGCGAGCTGTACGCGGGTCCGCGTCCCACCGCCACGTTCATCGGGCAGCTCGGCGAGTGGTCCGACCTGGACGGCAAGGGCATCGGCTGGTTCGCGGACTTCGCGTCGGCCGGCCCCGAGGCGCTGCGCACCGAGCTGGACGAGGCGGCCCGGACCGCGGACGAGGCCGTCGTCGAACTCCAGGGCTGGATGCGGGACGTGTACGCGCCGGCCGTCGAGGGCAAGCCGAACACGGTGGGCCGGGAGCGGTACGCGCGCTGGTCGCGCTACTGGAACGGCACGGATCTGGACCTGGACGAGGCGTACGCGTACGGCTGGTCCGAGTACCACCGGCTCCTCGGTGAGATGAAGCAGGAGGCGGAGAACATCCTGCCCGGCGCCGCGACGCCATGGGTGGCGCTCGCCCATCTCGACGAGCACGGCAAGCACATCGAGGGCGTCGACGAGGTCCGCGAGTGGCTCCAGGGCCTGATGGACCAGGCGATCGAGCAACTGGACGGCACGCACTTCGAACTCGCCGAGCGGGTGAAGAAGGTGGAGTCCCGCATCGCGCCCCCCGGCAGCGCGGCGGCGCCGTACTACATGGCCCCCTCGGAGGACTTCTCCCGCCCCGGCACCACCTGGCTGCCGACGATGGGCCAGACCCGCTTCCCCGTGTACGACCTGGTCTCGACCTGGTACCACGAGGGCGTCCCCGGCCACCACCTCCAGCTCGCGCAGTGGGTGCACGTCGCCGAGAACCTCTCCCGCTACCAGGCCACCGTGGGCGGCGTGAGCGCCAACTGCGAGGGCTGGGCGCTGTACGCGGAGCGGCTGATGGACGAGCTGGGGTATCTCACGGACGCCGAGCAGCGTCTCGGCTACCTCGACGCGCAGATGATGCGGGCGGCCCGGGTCATCGTCGACATCGGTATGCACGTGGAGCTGGAGATCCCGGCGGACTCCCCGTTCCACCCGGGCGAGCGCTGGACCCCGGAGCTGGCCCAGGAGTTCTTCGGCGCCCACAGCAGCCGCCCCGCGGACTTCGTGGAGAGCGAGCTGACCCGCTATCTGACCATCCCCGGCCAGGCGATCGGCTACAAGCTGGGCGAACGAGCCTGGCTGCTCGGCCGCGAGAACGCTCAGCGCCGGCACGGCGACGCGTTCGACGCCAAGGCCTGGCACATGGCCGCGCTGTCGCAGGGCTCGCTGGGACTGGACGACCTGGTGGACGAGCTGTCCCGGCTGTGAACTGAGCCGCTGGCCCGCAACTGAAGTACGGGGTAGGGGAGTTGGGGACAGGGCACGCTCCGCACCCGCTCCCCTCCCCCTCCTCTCGCCCGCCTCTCCCCCGCCTCAGTCCGGCAGCCGCCGCAGCTGTACGAGCCCCACCCATGTCTCCGGTCCCGGCTCCACGTACGCCGCTCGTACCGCGTACCGTCCCGGCGTCAGCTCCACCCGGAGGTGATCGGTCCGGTCCGTCTCCTTGCCGGGCCAGGCCGAGTCGAAGAGGAGCACGTCGCCCGGGGTCTCCCAGGTCCGGTCCGGCTCCCACTCCGCGATGGCGAGCGCGGCCGGGACGCAGGCCAGCAGCTCGTCCTCGGAGTCGGCCGCGCACCACCGTACGAAGGTGTCGTGCTCCGGCAGGAACGCGGTCGAGGCGGGTTCGTCGCCGAGGACGAGGGCCGTGGTGTCACCGACGGGCACGAAGCCGATGAGGCCGTCCACGTCACAGGCCCGGTCGTAGTCCGTCGACAACTCGTCGCCGTCCGCCCCCGCCCAGAACGGCAGCACCGCTTCCGGTACCGCGATGAGCGGCCCACCACCCGACTCCACCCACTCAACTGCCATGCGCAGCAACCTACACGCTGTGCGCGCCCGTAAATTCGCTGTCCCACGACCGGCCCATGGGCCACCCTCTTTTTCCATGAACGCCCGAACTCTGTTCCTCTCCCCCCGTGCCACCGCGACCGGATACGCACTGGCCGACGCGGCCCGCCGACGCGCCATGCGTGTCGAGGCCCTGCGCGAGTGGCGCGTGCCCGACGAGTGGCGAGCCGTCGAGGGAGCCTCGCTCTACGCCGGGCCTCTCTTCGCGGACGCGGTGGGCGCCGAGCTGGGCCTCGGGCTGCTCGAGGCGGCGCCGGACTGGCTGGCCCGGCTGCCGTACGAACTCACCGGCAGGGAGATCGAGTTCAGCACCGTCGCCGAGGCCAGGCAGCTGCGCCGTCCCGCTTTCGTGAAGCCGCCCAACGACAAGAGCTTTCCCGCGCGCGTCTATCCGGACGGGAGCCGACTGCCCGGTCCCGACGCGGTCGACGACGGTACGCCGGTGCTGGTGAGCGACATCGTGACGTTCGCCGTGGAGTACCGGCTGTTCCTGCTCGACGGTGAAGTCCGCACCGGCAGCCGGTACTTGACGGACGGCGACCTGGATGTCGCCCCGCTCGACGGGGACCCCCGGCGGGCGGAGGTGCTGGCCTTCGCGGAGCAGCTGTCCTCCCTCGACCTGCCGAGTGCCGTCGTCGTGGACGTCGGTCTGCTGTCGGAGGGCTCGGAGTGGGTCGTCGTCGAGGCCAACTCCGCCTGGGCGAGCGGGCATTACGCGTGCGATCCGGATGCCGCCCTCGATGTCGTCCTGCGCGCGGCCCGCCCTGAAGGGGAGTTCGGCCCGGCGGACCGTGCCTTTCTGCGTCCGCTGCCCGAAGTCGTGTGGGACTAGGGCTGGTTGAACAGCGGGCGGATCTCCGGTCGGTGTTTGCTTCAGCAGCCGCAGTCCGCCGCGTCCACCGGGGCCGTCAGCGCGTCGGTGGCGCGGCGCTCGCGGCCCTCCCAGGTCTCGAACTCGAAGCCCTCGCGCGCCCAGTACTCGAAGCCGCCGAGCATCTCCTTGACCTGGTAGCCGAGTTGGGCGAGGGCGAGGGCGGCGCGGGTCGCCCCGTTGCAGCCGGGGCCCCAGCAGTACGTCACCACCGGTACCGACTTGTCCAGCAGCCGGGCGGCCTGCTCGGGGATCAGGGCCGTGGGCAGGTGGAGGGCGCCCGGGATGTGCCCCTGGTCCCAGGACTCGGTGGACCGCGTGTCGATGACGACGAAACCGGGGTCGCCGTCGGCGGCGAGCGCGGCGGCCACGTCGGAGACGTCGGCGTGGAAGGCGAGGCTCGCACCGAAGTAGGCGGCGGCCTCGGCCGGGGAGGCCGGGGGGACACGCAGGACAGGGTTGGTGAGGGGCGTGCTGACGCTCATGAGCCGGCCTTTCACAGGTGCGGGGCCCGGGTCGAGCCCTCCGTGGGCAGAAATCTACGGCCGATGATCACTCACCTGAAGGTGTGATCCACGCCCTTTCCCTTGATCGGCCGGGGATTCCCCTGCTATTGCTCGGGCATGAGCACGTTTTCCCCGGACGCCACCGACTGGCGCATTCTCGATGTCCTCCAGCGCGACGGCCGCGCCAGTTTCGCCGAGCTGGCGCGTGCCGTCGCGATGTCCCCGAGCGCGGTCACCGAGCGGGTGCGGCGGCTGGAGGAGGCCGGCGTCATCCAGGGGTACGCGGCGGTCGTCGACCCGGAACGGGTCGGAATGCCGATCCTCGCCTTCGTGCGGCTCAGATACCCGAACGGCAACTACAAGCCGTTCCACGATCTGGTCGCCGTGACGCCCGAGATCCTGGAGACGCATCACGTGACGGGCGACGACTGCTTCGTCATCAAGGTCGTCGCCCGTTCGATGCGGCATCTGGAGGAGGTGTCGGGCAAGATCGGCGCGCTGGGGTCGGTGACGACGAGCGTCGTCTACTCCTCGCCGCTCCCCCGCCGCCCGGTCGGCCAGTGAGCGGCTGAGGGCCACCGACCGGCGGTCCGGCCGGCGGTCCGGCCGCCGGGCTCACTCACCGGCCCGCTGTCGCACCACCGACCCCGATCTTCCCTTCACCACCTCGAGCTGGGCGTGGATCCGGCGGCGCAGGTCCGGCACATGACTGACGATGCCGACGCTGCGGTCTCGTTCGCGCAGCGAGTCGAGGACGTCGAGGACCTCGTCGAGTGTCTGGTCGTCGAGGCTGCCGAAGCCCTCGTCGATGAAGAGGGTGTCGAGACGGACCCCGCCGGCCTCGTCCGTGACGACGTCCGCCAGGCCCAGCGCGAGGGCGAGGGAGGCGAAGAACGTCTCGCCGCCGGACAGGGTCGCCGTGTCCCGTTCGCGGCCGGTCCAGGCGTCGACGACATGCAGGCCGAGGCCACTGCGCCCCCGTCCGGCCCGGTCGTCGGAGTGGACGAGGGTGTAGCGCCCGGACGACATGCGCCGCAGCCGTGCCGTCGCGGCGGCGGCCACCTGTTCCAGACGGGCCGCGAGAACGTACGACTCGAGCCGCATCCTGCGTTCGTTGTCGGCCGACGTGCCGGCGGTGAGGGTGGCGAGGCGGGCCACCCGGTCGTGGGCGGCCCGCAGCGGCGCGAGCCGCCTGACCGCCGCGATCGACCGCGCGGACAGCCGGTCGAGTTCGGTGCAGCGGCTCACGGCGGCGTCGCGCGCGGAGGCCGCCTCGCGAAGTCGCCGGGCGGCGGCCGAGGCGGCCTGCTCGGCGCCCGCGAGGTCGGCGGGCGGCCGCTGAGCGGCGGCCATGGTCTCGGGCTCGGCGAGGGCGGCCCGGACGGCGGCCTCCTCGGACTGCCGTTCGTCCAGGCGCCGTTGGAGTTCCCGGTGCGCCGCGTCGTCCAGCAGGGCGTCCGCCGCCGCGCGCGGTGTGTCGAACCCGGCGCGGTAGGCGGCGTCGGCGAGGCGGGCGTCGGCGTCCTTGAGACGCTGGGCGGTGTCCTCGGCGGCGCGCGCGGCCTCGGCGGCCTCGGTGAGCAGCGCGGTCCGGCGTTCCAGCTGCGCGGCCCGCACGGCCACGCTCTCGGCGTCGCCCCGGGCCTGCGTCAACTCCTCCTCCAGCGTGGCCCGTTCACGCTCGAGGGTGTCCCGGCGGGCGCCCCTGGACGCCGTCCTGAGCGCCGCCTCCTGCTGAGCGGCGGTACGGCGCTCGCGCTCCTGCTCGGCCCGGCGCAGCTCCTCGTGCGCGGCGTGCAGCCCGGAGGCACCCCGGCGGGCCTCCTCGTACCGCCGCTCCAACTCCTCGGCCCGCTGGGCGAGTTGCTCGGTCGGCGTGTCACCGGCCTCGGCGGTGGCAGCCGCCAGTGCCTCGCGTACGACGCCCAGACGGCGTTCGTTCTCGGCGCGCCGCTCGTCGGCCCGCTGGTAGTCGGCCAGCGCCCGTTCCTCCGCCTCCCGGTCGATGTGCCCGGCGATCTTCCGTGCGGGCGCCGGGTGTTCGGTGGCTCCGCAGACGGCGCAGGGTTCGCCGTCGGCCAGGCTCTCGGCCAGCTCGGCGGCGATGCCGGCCAGACGCTGTTCCTTGAGGTCGAGCCAGTGGGCCTTGGCCTCCGTGGCCCGCTCGCGCGCCGCCAGTACGTGTGTCTGCGCCTCGTCCGTGTCCCGGGCGAGCGTGTCCCGCTGGCGGGCGGCCCCGAGCCGGCTCTGGGCGGGTTCCCGCTGGACGGCGAGCTGTTCGGCCCTGGTGGCGGCCTCCTGCGCCGACTCGATCCGGGTCTGCAGGGCCGCCCGGGTCGCCTCCCACTCGCCGAGCCAGTTCTCGGCGTCGTGCAGGACGTCCTCGTCGGCGCGCTCCTGACGGTCCAGGTCGGCACGTTCGGCGACGAGCCGGCCCAGCCGCTGTTCCGCGCGGCGGGCGGATTCGAGGCCGCCCAGCTCCTCGGCGGCCCGGCGTGCGGCGGCGGCCAGTCCGGCGGCGCCCGCGTCCGCGAAGGTGTCCGGCAGCAGGGCACGCGTGGAGGTCTCGGCGTCGGCCGCGCGCCGGTGCTCGGTCTCGGCGATCTCCCGCAGCTCCAGCGCGGGCGCCACCGCCTCGGCCTTGCGGGCCCGCTCCATCCGCGTCCGGTCCGCCCGGTGCGCGTCCGCCCGCTCCTCCAGCCGCCCGGCGCGCTCCCGTGCCTCGGCGAACCGGCGCTGCAACCGCGCCGTTTCGCGTACGTCGGCCAGTGCCGTGTCGGCGGCGGCCTGCGCGGACTCGGCGGCGGTGCGGGCGCAGTGGGCGATGGTGAGCAGCTCACGCGCGGTGCAGCGGGCGACGGCGGCGGCGCCCATGATGGTCTCGGCCAGCCCCGGTTCGCCCGGTGTGAGGCCGGGCAGCTCCATGGCGTCACCGGCGGCCTGCTGCATACGGTGCGCGTCGGCCAGCAACTCCGCGTCCCCGGTGCGCACTTCGGCCTCGGCGGCTCGCCTGCGGTCCGCGAGGCGTTTCTCGACCTCGGCGAAGCGATGCGTGTCGAAGAGGCGGCCGAGCAGCTTGCCCCGGGCCTCGGCGTCGGCCCGCAGAAAGCGCGCGAAGTCGCCCTGGGGAAGCAGCACGACCTGGCAGAACTGCTCGCGGCTCATCCCGAGCAGCTGGGTGATCTCCTCGCCGATCTCCTGGTGGGAGCGGCTGAGGTCCTTCCAGGCACCGGCGGCAGCGTCGTACTCGCGCAGCCAGCTCTGGGCCTTGTCCAGTGTCGTGCCCGCGCCGCGCTTCTTGGGGCGCTCCCAGGGCGGCTGCCGGGTCAGTTCCAGTCGGCGTCCCGCGACGGTGAGTTCGAGGGTGACCTCGGTGCGGGTGCCTGGCTCGGCGTGGTCGCTGCGCAGCGAGCCGCCCTGGCGGGCGCCGGGCACCGAACCGTACAGCGCGTAGCAGACGGCGTCCAGGACCGAGGTCTTGCCCGCGCCCGTCGGACCGTGCAGGAGGAAGAGGCCGGCGGCGGACAGCTCGCCGAAGTCGACCCGCTGGGCGCCGCCGAAGGGCCCGAAGGCCGTGATGTCCAGCCGGTGCAGCCTCACCGGGCGCCCTCTGTGTAGTCCGTACTCCTGTGAGCGCGCCTCACCGGGCCACCTCCCGTACCGTCTCGTCCGCCCGCACCGCGTCGAACGCGTCCCGCAGGACGGCCCGTTCGTGCTCGTCCGCTCCCGCGCCCCGCACATGCAGGACGAAGTCCTCCGCGATCTCCTGGTCGTCGCGCCCCGCCAGGCGCCGTGCGTAGGTCACGTCCGGGTCGCCCGGTGTGCGCTGCGGATCGAAGGCGAGGGCGAGGGTGTGCGGGAACCGTTCCATGAGCCGGGCCATGGGGTCGGCGGGGCGCACCGCGTCGGTGAGGGTGGCCTCGACCCAGGCGTCCTGGTGACGGGCGAGGCCGGGATCGGCGAGCAGTTCGTTCAACTCCCCCCGGATACGGGCGAGTGGGCGTGGCACCGGGCAGTCGACGCGCTCCGAGGTGAGCGAGCCGTCGCCCGCCAGGTCGATCAGCCACATGCTCTTGCGGTGGTCGGCCTCCGAGAAGGAGTACGGCAGCGGGGAGCCCGAGTAGCGCACGCGCTCGGTGATGGTCTGGCAGCCGTGCAGATGACCCAGCGCCACATAGTCGACGCCGTCGAACACCCCGGAGGGCACGGCGGCGACCCCTCCGACGGTGATGTCCCGTTCGCTGTCGCTGGCCTCGCCGCCGGTGACGAAGGCGTGGGCGAGGACGACGGAGCGCGTGTCCCGCGCGCGGGTGGCGAGGTCGGCGCGGACCCGGTCCATGGCGGCCGCGAGGACACTCTCGTGGTGTGCCTTCTCCACCCCGAACTCGTCCTTCACCAGGGCCGGTTCGAGATAGGGCAGACCGTAGAAGGCGACGTCGCCGAAGGCGTCCCGGAGCACGACGGGGGTGCCGGCGGCAGACGGGACCGTGCGCAGATGGATGCCGGCCCGGTCGATGAGGCCGGCGCCGACACCGAGGCGGCGGGCCGAGTCGTGGTTGCCGGAGATCATCACCGTCGGCACCCCGAGGTCGGCGAGCCGGTGCAGCGCGTCGTCGAAGAGCTCGACCGCGGCCAGCGGGGGTACCGCCCGGTCGTACACATCGCCCGACACGACCACCGCGTCCACCTCGCGTTCTCGCGCGACGGAGACGAGTCGGCCGATGAACTCGGCCTGCGCCTCAAGCATGTTCACCCGGTGGAAGGCGCGGCCGAGATGCCAGTCGGACGTGTGCAGAAGCCTCAAGACACTACTCCGACCTGCATGTTTCCCCCTACTTCGCCCCTGGACCCAGCAACGAACCAGCGCGGTTCCCGCTTTCGGCACCGACCACGCTAACGCCTGTCAGTACCTGGTCCATCACGGGCCTCAGTCTGCCACCGGCATCTGACGTCAGGTGGCCGTTGTTGTCCGGCCGGGCTACCTGTACGCCACCTATTGACGCACCCCGGGCGGGGCCATAGCCTCCGCACGTCTTGTTCGGTACGCGGACAAGATTTCGCACTGCGCACAATCAGTCTCGCCAGGAGGGGCCATGAGAAGGCGCACGTTTGGGTTTGCCGCAGCGGTGGTGACGGTCGCGGTCGCGACCGGATGCGGATCCTCGTCTTCATCGACCGGCGGGGCGTCGCCCTCGGACGGGAGTAAGACCACACAGGTCAAGGTAGGAGTCATCCCCATCGTCGATGTGGCGCCGCTGTACCTGGGGGAGAAGAAGGGGTTCTTCAGCAGTCGCGGTATCAAGCTGGAGATGGTGACGGCCCAAGGTGGAGCCGCGATCATCCCTGGTGTCGTGAGCGGCCAGTTCCAGTTCGGGTTCAGCAATGTCACCTCGTTGATGATCGCCCAGAGCAAGGGGGTGCCGGTCAAGTCCGTGGTCAACGGTGCCGCCACCACCGGTGTCGCCGGCAAGGACCTCACCGGGGTGGCCGTCAAGAAGGACAGCTCGATCAAGTCCGCCAAGGACCTCGCCGGAAAGACGGTGGCGGTCAACACCCTGCAGAACATCGGTGACACCACGGTCCGCGAGACGGTGCGCAAGGACGGCGGCGATCCCTCGAAGGTCAAGTTCGTCGAGATGCCGTTCGACCAGATGCCGGCCGCGCTGGACGGCGGCCAGGTCGACGCCGCCTGGATGGCCGAGCCCGCACTGGCCATCGCCAAGAGCCAGGGCGCCCGTGTCGTGGCGTCGCCGTTCGCCGACACCGATCCCAAGCTCACCGTCGCGACCTACTTCGCCTCCACCAAGCTGACGAAGGAGAACCCCGACCTGGTGAAGAAGTTCACCGAGGCGATGACCGAGTCGCTGAAGTACGCCTCCGACCACCCCGACGAAGCGCGCCAGACGCTCACCACCTACACCAAGATCAGCGGCGACGTGCTGAAGAGCCTGACGCTGCCGAACTGGCCGGCGCAGTACGACATGGCGTCCCTGGAGAAGCTGGCCTCCCTCGGCGAGAAGGACGGCATCTTCGGCGACAAGAAGCCCGATCTGAACGCCCTGTTCTCATGAGCGGTCGCGGAAGCACTCCTGTGCTGCCGAAGACCGCCGGCGCCGCCGGGACCGATGTCGGTCCCGGCGGGCCCGGGTCCGGCCACAAGCGGCGCATCCGGGAGAAGGCCGCCACCCCGCTGCGCGGTGCAACCGGCCTGGTGGGGCTGGCGGTCCTGCTCGAGGTGCTGCCGCACACCGGTCTGGTCTCCGCCGACTACCTCCCGCCCGCGTCCGAGATGGGCCGGGCTCTGTGGCGTCTGCTCGGTCAGGAAGCGTTCTGGACCGCTCTCGGCGACACCCTGACCGGGTGGGGCATCGGGCTGGCCATCTCCGTCGTGGCGGGCGTGGCAGCCGGCATCGTGATCGGGTCGGTGCCCCTGCTGCGGGCGGCCACCGCCTCGACCATCGAGTTCCTGCGGCCCATCCCGTCGGTCGCCCTGATCCCGCTCGCGGTGCTGCTGTACGGCACGGACCTGCGGTCGAAACTGCTGCTGGTGGTGTACGCCTCCTTCTGGCAGGTGATCGTCCAGGTGCTGGCCGGGATGCAGGACGTCGACCCGGTCGCCGAGGACACCGCCCGCAGCTACCGGATGGGGACCTGGGGGCGGGTGCGCCACGTCATGTGGCCCACCGCGCTGCCGTATGTGATGACGGGTGTGCGGCTTGCCGCCACCGTGGCCCTGGTCCTGGCGATCACCGCGGAACTCGTCATCGGCGCGCCGGGCCTGGGCAACCAGATCGCCGTCGCCCAGACCTCCGGTGCCGTGCCCGACGTCTACGCCCTGGTCCTGGTCACCGGACTGCTGGGAATCGCCATCAATCTGGTGGCACGGGCCGTGGAGCGCCGGACGCTGCACTGGCATCAATCCGTGCGCAGGGAGGGGTAGTCGGATGATCCGGACATCTGTCCTCAATATGGCCCGACGGGCCGTGCTGGTCCTCGGCCTGCCACTGACGCTGTTCAGTGTGTGGTGGTTCGCCACGGCCGGCAGCACGGACTTCTACGTCCCGCCGCTGTCCACCATCCTGCAGAAGTTCCCGGAGGTCTGGACGGGTGAGCGGCTGGCCTCGGACGTGGTGCCCAGCCTGGTCCGCTTGACCACCGGTTACCTACTGGCCGTTGTCATCGGAGTCGGCCTCGGACTGGTGGTCGGCACGAGCCGCGTCGTGCGGGACGTCCTGGAGCCGGTCCTGGAGCTCTTCCGGGCCATTCCGCCTCCCGTGCTGGTACCGGTGATCATGCTGTTCGCGGGCATCGGCGACACCATGAAGGTGATCGTCATCGTCAGCGGCTGCGTATGGCCGATCCTGCTCAACACCGTCGAGGGCGTACGCGCCGTCGACGAGGTGCTCAGCGACACCTGCCGCTCCTACGGCATCACCGGCCCCTCCCGTCTGTGGCACCTGACGCTGCGCTCGGCCAGCCCGCAGATCGTCACCGGCATGCGGCAGTCGCTGTCCATCGCGATCATCCTCATGGTCATCAGCGAGATGTTCGCCGCCAGCAACGGCCTCGGCTTCACCATCGTGCAGTTCCAGCGCACCTTCGCCATCCCCGAGATGTGGAGCGGCGTACTGCTGCTCGGCCTGCTCGGATTCGCCCTGTCGCTGCTCTTCCGGCTCGCCGAGAACCGGGTCCTGGCCTGGTACCACGGCCTGCGCCGCGCCCAGCGCAACCCCTGACAAGGAGACGAGCGATGCTCGACGTACGCAACCTGCAGAAGATCTACACCGGACGGAACCGCAACGTCGAGGCCCTGCGGGACCTGACCTTTCACATCGGTGCCGGTGAACTCGTCTGCCTGGTGGGCCCGTCGGGATGCGGCAAGACCACCCTGCTGAAGTGCATGGCCGGACTGCTGACCCCCACCGGCGGCGAGGTGCGCCTGGACGGCAGCCCGGTCACCGGGCCCCCGCCCGGCATGGCGGTGGTCTTCCAGGAGTACGGCCGCTCCCTGTTCGCCTGGATGAACGTCCGCGACAACGTCGCCCTGCCCCTGCGCAACAAGAAGCTCGGCAAGGCCAGGACACAGGAACTCGTGGACCACGCGCTGGAGGTGGTCGGCCTGGCCGACGCCCACCAGGCCTACCCCTGGCAGCTCTCCGGAGGAATGCAGCAGCGCGTCGCCATCGCCCGCGCCGTCGCCTTCGAACCGAAGGTGCTGCTCATGGACGAGCCCTTCGCCGCAGTCGACGCCCAGACCCGCGCCGAACTCGAGGACCTCATCCGCCGCCTGTGGCGCGAACTCGGCGTCACCGTCCTGTTCGTCACCCACGACATCGACGAGGCGGTCTACCTCGGCCAGCGCACCATCATCCTGTCCAAGTCGCCGACCGTCGTACAGGAGGACCTCACCATCGACCTCCCCGACGAACGCGACCAGTTGCACACCCGCTCCAGCCCCCGCTTCGCCGAACTGCGCGCCCACGTCTACGAACAGATCCAGAAGGCCAAGCACGGTCCCGGGGACGCCGGCGCAGCGCCGGTGGCCCCCAGCGAGGACCTCCCCCAGGACCTTCGCCTGCAGCGGTCGGAATCCTGACATCCGGCCGATCGCCTGAACGGCCACGGGCGTCACCTCGGCGGCCGCCACCGGCCACATTGACCGGTGGCGGCCGTCGGCCGTTCTAGCGTGCGCTGGGGCGCAGTTGGGCCTCAAGGAAGGTGACGATGGTCTGCCAGGACGGGGTCACCGGACGAGGCGGTGTGGTGTGACCGTCCCACGTGGTCTCCTCGTAGGCGTCCTTGCGGGTGTCGGGGTCGCTCAGCATGTCGAAGAGCGGGCCGTGGCCGGCGTGCGGGAAGGAAACGAAACGCACCTCGTCGCCTGCGGAGGCCAGGGCGTCGCGGAGCAGCCGGCCCTGGTGATAGGGCACCAGAGGATCCTGCTCGCCGTGGAAGATCAGGAACGGGGGTGCGGTGTGCCTGCCGACGTAGGTCAGCGGGTTCGCGGCCGCGACCTTGTCCGGGCAGTCGTTGATGGGGCAGCCGAGCAACAGCGACTCGGGCGAACGCGCGTCCTCATGGCAGCCGGTGAGTCCCAGGACGGTGTTGAAGAACGTGCAGTTGTCCAGCATGTGCGCGTCCATCTGCGAGAAGTCGGTCGGCGGGTAGAACGGCAGGGCCGCCTGAACCGCGCTCGAGGGACCGCGTACACCGACATCGCCCTCCAGCGCCGGAATGTTCCCGGTGACCCCGGCCATCGCCGTCGTCCAGCCGCCGGAGGAGTCACCCATGATCGCGAAGCGCTTGGGGTCGAGGTTGTAGGTCTTCGCGTGCGCGCGCAGCCACCGGATGGCGCCCTTGATGTCATAGAGCTGGGCCGGGAACTTGGCCTGCGAGCTGGAACGGATCGACACACCCGCGACCGCGAACCCGTGCGGGTTGAGCTCGGCAGCGACCTTGTCGGCCCCTTGCCGGCCGTTGTCGGCCATCCACGCCGAGCCGGCGGAGAAGATCACCAGCGGTACCGGCCGCGACGACTGCGGGACATAGAGGTCCAACAGGTGACCCTGGCTGTCGGCCGGCTGGGCAGGCGCGTAGGCGACGTCCTTGGTGATATTCACCCCCGTCGCATGCGTGGACGGGGTCGCGAATCCGGATGCGGCGGTCATCGCCACCGCCATGATCCCTCCTGCGAGTGCCAGCAGAACGCGGCTCCTCGGCACGGCTGGTAGTAGACGCCGGAACCTCATGTTCACTCCTCTTCGAGTGGGGCGCAGTCGGCAGATGCCGTCGCGGAGCCGACGGAGCGGCGGGTGACGGCGGGCGGGCGTACAGACGTTTCGCCTGGCAAGAGGTGCGAATCCGAAATGCGGGCTGAAGGGGCCGACTGCGTGAGACCCCCACCGCCTGATGTTCGCCTGGCGAAATTGATTTCGCTGTACGGTGTGCATGAGTGTGGGACCGACGCGCGGTCGGTGTCAATGGTGAAGAAGGGAGCCTCAGGTCAGTTGGAGACGACCGGAGTTGGGGACGGCGGAGAGATCGCCCTCGACCGCTTCAGCCGTTGCGAGGAGGCCGGGCAGGACCTGCTCGAAGCACTCGGCGATGGTGCGCCGGCTGGGGTGCATGGCCACGTTGATCGCGGCCAGCACTTCGCCGTCCTTGCCGCGCACGGGTACGGCCATCGAGCGCAGACCGACCTCGAGTTCCTCGTCGACCAGGGCGTAGCCGCAGTCGGCCGTCCTCTCGAGAAGCCGGAGAAGTTCGTCGACTTCCGTCACCGTGTTCGGGGTGAGCCGTGCGAGGGGCGAGGCGGCGAGCAGTACGGCACATTCGTCTCTGGGAACGTCGGCGAGCAGGACCCGGCCTATGGAGGTGGCGTAGGCGGGCAGGCGGGTGCCCACGGAGGCGTCGACCGTCACCAGACGGACGGTGGCGGCGCGGGCGACGTAGACGATCTCCGAGCCGGAAAGCACTGACATCGAGACAGAGTCCGAGAGCCGACGGGACAGCTCCGTCAGATGGGGCTGGGCCAGTTGCGACAGTGTCAGACGCGACAGCGGGGCGTAGCCGAGGGAGAGGATCGCGGCGCCCGGACGGTACAGCCCTCCCCGGTTCGTGAGGTAGCCGAGGTGCTCCAGGGTGATGAGAGCCCGCCGCGCGGTGGCACGCGGCAGACCGGTGATACGAGCGACATCGGAGCTCTTGAGGGCGGGGCGGCCCTCACCGAAGGCTGTCAGCACGCTCAGGCCGCGGGCGAGGGATTCGACGAAATCGCGGCCGGTCGTGAGAGTCCTGGTGTTCTCCCCCCGCCTGCCCGGGGGTTCGGAACGTGACACCGGTTCCTGTGCGCCCAGTTCGCGCTCCATGTCCGCCGCGGCACGGCGGGCGGCCGGCAGTGCGGCCCGCGCCAGGGCTTCGGCGCTCGGAAAGCGCCCGATGAGGCTGACGACGTTCACCACGCAGAGGAGGTCTCCGTCGGGACCGTGGACGGGGACGCCGAAGGCGATCAGGCCCGGTTCCAGCCACTGGTCGTCGAGGGACCACCCGGCGGAGCCGGCGGCGGCGGCACGTTCGCGAAGATCATTCGTACACGCCTGAGCGTGCTCCGGCCCTCGCACGCAGTTGTGCTCCGCCTGATGCCGTTCCCACTCCTCAGTGCTCCAGGTGGCGGCCAGCAGAGCGCCGGGCGCCGAAGCGTCGAGCGGCATCCGGTCGCCGATCGTGCAGACGATACCCATCCGCCGGTCCCGCTTGGACGAGTGGACGAAGTGGGCGCCGTGCCGGTCCGGGACGGTCAACGTGACGCCCTCGTCCAGTTCCTCGGCCAGAGCGTCGGCGTGGGGCCCGAGGAGCTCGGGAATTCGCACGGCGGACAGGTAGGCATTGCCCACTTCCATCAACGGGGGTGCCAGCATCACCTCGCGTCCCTCGATACGGAGGTAGCCCAGAGCGTCCAAGGTGCTCGTGATGCGGTCGAGAGTGGCCCGGGGCAGGCTCGTGCGATGGGCGAGTTGCTGCAAGTCCTCTCGCCCGCCCGCGTCTGTCAGCGCCCTGAGGACGGCGATCCCACGCATCAGCGGACCGACCACCTCGGCAGGCGCATGCTCCGTTACGAGCTCGTCCACCCCCCGGGCTACGACCTCGGCCGCCATGCTCTCTCCTTGCTTCCGTGCAGGCCACGGTACATCGGGCGTCGACGGGGCCACCGTCAAGGAGCAGAAGAGCGGATTCGAGGCCGGGAGCCAGGCACGGGCCCTGCTGCCTCAGCCTGCGAGCAGAGCCTGCATCCACTCCTCTTCGCGTTGCTCGATGTACTCGGCGTCGTTTCGCCAGGCGTCGCCGTGCCCTTCGGCCCACAGCCTTGCCCAGGGCTGGGTTCCTTGGGCTGCCTGGTCGCGCAGGAAGTCGTGCATGGAACGCGTACGGCGCCCCAGCAGAGGGACCAACTGACGACGCTCGGACTCGGCCAGACCGTAGGCATCGGCGAAGACTCGCAGCCGGTCCGCCGCGTCCGGGCTCTGCCAGTCCGGATGCGCGGACAGCGGGAGGAACCCGTGAATGGCGTACGCGACATCCCACAGGCGCGAGCCGGGACCTGCGGTGTCCCAGTCGATGAAGGCCCATTGCGCCTCCCCTCCGACCACAAGGTTCCAGGGGGCCAGGTCGTGGTGGGCGATGATGTCACTGCCCTCAGGGGGGATCAGGGTCTGCCACCGTGCGTCGGAGGGCGGCGTGAAGTCCTGCACGGCGTCGTGGAAGTCCCGGATCAGCCGTGCCACGCGGGCCAGTTGGCGATCGGGTTGCAGCAGCGAGAACCGGTCGGGCCAGATCACGTCTCCCGGCATGAAGGTCAGGACCTCACGCCCCTGATCGTCCATGCCGAGCGGACGAGGCGCCGCGCCGAATCCCACCTCGTGGAGGTGCCCGAGCAGGGCATGCACAGCGGGAGTCCAGGGTCCGGCCGGACGGCGAACGGTGTCCCCGACGCGAACGACACCATCACTGACGTTGCCACCGGACAACGGCTGTTCATCATCGTGACGCATCGAACCAGTGTGTCGGATCAGCCCGTCATGATCACCCCATTAAAGGGGACCGTCAGAGGGGGACGCTCAGGAGACGTCCCCGTACGCCTCTCCGCCGAGTTCGAATCCGGCCGTCCCCGCCGTCACGTCCGCCAACCAGGCCTGGAACGCCGCCACATCGGCGTCCGGCAGGCCGATCTCGATCGTGACGGCCTCCCCGTAGCGCACGTCGCGCACCTCGCGGCCCGTCGAGCGCAGGTCGTTCTGGACCTTTCCGGCCCGCTGGTGGTCGACGGTCACGGTGGCCAGCCGGAAACGGCGGCGGGTGCGGGTGCCGAGTGCGTCGAGGGCCTCGCCGACCGCTCCTCCGTACGCCCGGATCAGGCCGCCGGCGCCCAGTTTGACGCCGCCGTAGTAGCGGGTGACGACGGCGACGACGTACCGCGTGTCCCGGCGCAGCAGCATCTGGAGCATGGGGACTCCGGCGGTGCCGCCCGGTTCGCCGTCGTCACTCGCCCGCTGCACGGAGGCGTCGGCGCCGATGACGTACGCGAAGCAGTTGTGGGTGGCGTCCGGATGCTCCTTGCGGACGGCGGCGATGAACTCCTGGGCCTCCTGCTCGGTGGCGGCGGGGGCGAGGGCGCACAGGAAGCGCGAACGGTTGACCTCGGTCTCGTGCACGCCCGCGTGGGCGACTGTGCGGTACTCGTCGGGCATCCGGCCACCCTACGGGCGCGGGCGTGGTGGATACTCACTCCTCGTTGCCAAAAGCCCGCAGGCCGGGCCGAATGCACAGAGAAGTAAACAAAGAAGTAAAAGAAGCAATCAGCGCGCAAAGAAGACCCCAAGAAGACTCGAGGAGAACACCGCATGACCGGCGTCGAGATGGATCGCGTGGACAGCACCGGGCCCGCGGGCCGGGGGCCCTCCGTGTCCGGGCCGTCCGTGCCGTCCGTGCCCCGCTGGCGTGCCTGGCTGCTGGAGGGGCTGACCGAGCGGCCGGCCCGGCATCCGGGGCCGCACGCGACTCCGGCCGAGGACCACCGGGGTCACACGTGGTGGCGGGTCATGTGTCTGACCGGCGTCGACTACTTCTCGACGCTCGGCTATCAGCCGGGCATCGCCGCCCTCGCGGCCGGTCTGCTCTCGCCGCTCGCCACCCTCGTACTGATCGCGCTGACCCTGCTCGGCGCGCTGCCTGTCTATCGCCGGGTCGCGCGGGAGAGTCCGCACGGCGAGGGGTCGATCGCCATGCTGGAGCGGCTGCTGCCGTGGTGGTCGGGGAAGATCTTCGTCCTGGTGCTGCTCGGGTTCGCGGCCACCGACTTCATGATCACGATCACACTGTCGGCGGCGGACGCCTCCGCGCATGTCGTGGAGAATCCTTTCGCTCCGCACTGGATGCACGGCGGGAACGTGTGGATCACGCTCGTCCTGGTCCTCGGGCTGGGCGCGGTGTTCCTGAAGGGGTTCAAGGAGGCCATCGGTATCGCCGTGGTGCTCGTGGGCGCCTATCTCACCCTCAATGTGGTCGTCCTCGCCGTCTCCGCCTGGGAGGTGCTGAGCCACCCCGTGAGGATCGGTGACTGGACCGACGCGATGACCGCGGAGCACTCCTCGCCGATAGCGATGATCGGAGTGGCACTGCTCGTCTTCCCGAAGCTCGCGCTCGGCATGTCCGGCTTCGAGACGGGGGTGGCGGTGATGCCGCAGGTCAAGGGAGACGAGAGCGACACCTACGAACGCCCCGAGGGGCGGATCCGCGAGACCCGCAAGCTGCTCACCACCGCCGCCGTGATCATGAGCTGCTTTCTGCTGCTGTCCAGTCTGGCGACGACGATCCTGATCCCGCAGTCCGACTTCGAGAGCGGCGGGCCGGCGAACGGGCGCGCGCTCGCCTATCTCGCGCACCAGCACCTCGGCGAGGCATTCGGCACGGTCTACGACGTCTCGACGATCGCGATCCTCTGGTTCGCGGGGGCCTCCGCGCTCGCCGGTCTGCTGAACCTCGTACCGCGCTATCTGCCGCGCTACGGCATGGCGCCCGAATGGACGCGGGCCGTCCGGCCGTTGGTGCTGGTGTTCATGGCGGCGGCCGTGTTCATCACGCTGTGGTTCAACGCGAACGTCGACGACCAGAGCGGTGCGTACGCGACGGGTGTGCTGGTGCTGATGCTGTCCGCGTCGTTCGCGTCGGCGGTGGCCGTGCACAAGCGCGGCCATCGGGCCGCGACGACCGGTTTCGGCGCGATCACCGCCGTGTTCGCCTACACACTGGTCACGAACGTGATCGAACGGCCCGACGGCATCAAGATCGCGCTGATCTTCATCGTGGCGATCCTCGTGACGTCGTTCGCCTCCCGGGTGCGCCGCGCCTTCGAACTGCGGGCCGCGGAAGTGACGTTCGACGAGGCAGCGGTCCGCATCATCGACGAGGCGGCGGCCGGCGGCCCGCTTCTCCTTGTCGCCAACGAGCCCCAGGAGCACAGCACCCGGGAGTACCGCGCCAAGGAGCAGAGCCAGCGCGAGGAGACCCATATCCCGGACGGCCGTCCCGTGCTGTTCCTCGAGGTGTTCGTGCGGGACTCCTCCGACTTCACGGCCGATCTCGCCGTGCACGGTGACGAGAAGCACGGCGCCCGGCGACTGCGCGTCGAGGGTGCGACCGTGCCGAACACCATCGCGGCGGTGCTCATGCAGCTGCGCGACCGCACCGGCCAGGTCCCGCACGCCTACTTCAACTGGACGGAGGGCAACCCCTTCAGCCACCTGGTCCGCTTCCTGATCTTCGGCCACGGGGAGGTCGCCCCGGTGACCCGCGAGGTCCTCCGCCGCGCCGAACCGGACCTCGACCGGCGCCCACGCGTTCACGTGGGCTGACCGGGGCGGTTCAGCGGGGCGTGCGCCCGCGCGGCACGATCAGGCTCGTGAGCAGGGCCGTGCCGGGCGCGAGGTCGGGCCAGCCGTCGCCGTGCCAGGCCAGGACGGCGATCGCGGAGGTCGGGAACTTCGTCCGTACGTCGTCCAGCGCGCCGTCGAGCGAGTCCCCGGCCAGCTCCAGCACCAGTTCCTCCAGGCCGGGGTTGTGTCCGACCAGCAGCAACGTCCCGACGGCGGGCGGGACTTCGTGCACGAGATCCAGCAACTCCGGTACGTCGGCGCCGTACAGCCTCGACTCCGGCCGGACCGGCGGTGGGGTGCCCCACTCGGCCGCAGCCAACTCCCAGGTACGGCGGGCGCGTTCGGCGGTCGAGCACAGGACGAGGTCGGGCAGACAGCCGGCCTCGACGAGGGCACGCCCGACGGCCGGGGCGTCCCGCAGACCACGCGCCCCGAGGGGCCGCTCGTGGTCGTCGACACCCACAGGCCAGGCCGACTTGGCGTGCCGCAGCACGACGAGGCGACGAAGGGGGGTGGCGCCGGGTTGGCCGGCGCTGTGGTGGGTCGCGCCGGGCTGGGTCGGGCGGTAGTGGCTGGGGCCACGGTGGGCCACGCTGGGCCGGCCTGCGCTGGGCTGGGGTGCGTCGGGCTGGGTCGGGCGGTAGTGGCCGGCGCTGTCGTGGGCCGCGCTGGGCTGGGGTGCGTCGGGCTGGGTCGGGCGGTAGTGGCCGGCGCTGTCGTGGGCCGCGCTGGGCCGGCCTGCGCTGGGCTGGGTCACGCCGAGCCGACCTGCGCCGGGCTGGGGCGCGCTGGGCTGGGTCGGGCGGTAGTGACCCGCGCTGTCGTGGGCCGCATCGGGCTGGGCCGCGCCGAGCCGGCCTGCGCCGGGCTGAGACGCGCGGTGTTGAGACGCGCGGTGCTGGCCCGCGCTGTCGTGGGCCGCGCTGGGCCAGCCTGCGCTGGTCTGGGTCGCGCCGGGCTGGGTCACGCCGTAGTGGCCCGCGCTGTCATGGGGCGCGCTGGGCTGGGTCGCGTCGGGCTGGTCGGTGTCGGTGTGCGTCGTGCCGTGAGGGGGCGTCACGTCAGCGATCCGATCTCGCGGGTGAGTTCGAGGCCGAGGATGCGGTCGGCGTAGGCGTACGTCTCGAAGCGGGCGCCGTCCGGCATGCCGTCGAGGGTCTCGACGCGTCGCAGGACGTCCAGTACGGCGGGGACGTCGAGGTCGTCCTCCCACGCGGCGCGCAGATCCTGGCGTACGGCTTCGGGCACCGGGCGGGACGGTTGCGCGGCCCACACCGCGACCGAGTGGCGCCAGTGCGCGAGTTCGCTTCCCGCGTCGGCCAGCGTCTCCGGGGTCAGACGGACGGTCTCGGAGCGGGGGCGGGTGAGGAGGGCGAGGCGGAGGGTGGCGGGGTCGATGTCGCCGGGCGTGGGCGCGGTCTCGGAGTCGGTCGGAGGACCGGGTGGGGAGTCGGCGGGGGCGACGGCGAGGCGGATGCCGTCGGTTGTTCCCTCGTCGCCGCTCATTACCTCGATCAGCTGGGCGCCTGCGAACTCCGGTCCTACATCGCCGCGGTCCTCGAAGGGCCTGATGCCCAGAGCGGCCGCGGCCGCCCGGAGTTCGGCCACCTGCTCGCCGCCGGTCAGTACGGGCCAGACAGGGGTGCCGCCGACTTCGAGGGCACGGATGAGGACGTCGGCGACCAGGAGCACGCGCAGGGCGGTGGGGTCGAAGCGGGGGGCGTACGCCTCGACCCGGGTCAGGGTGCGGCGGGCCGGGGCGGCGACCTTGGGCTCGTTGGTTCGGGCGTCGAGGATGCGGAGCACGGTGCCGAGGGTACGCTCCGCTGGGCTGGGGGGTTGTTATTGCTCGGGTCGGGCGAGGTGGTCGCGCAGTTCCCCGCACCCCTGACGGCGGGGTGGTTTGTTTGGCTCCCGGCCGGTGGGGGCTTGGCGCGCAGTTCCCCGCGCCCCTGACGGGCGCCCCTGACGGGGCTGCCCCGCCATTTGCCGGGTGTCACCGCCCGATACTCCTCGCCGACCGCAGCGCGGGAATCACCTCAGGCCCGTCACTGTTGTCGCGCACAACAGCCACTGCTGCGACTGCGAGCGTACGAATTCCTAGGAGGCCGGGCGTGTACGGCGACCCAGTTACGGTCCGCAAGATCCTTACCGAGCTCGGCGACACCTGGGCCATCGTGGGGCTGTCCTCCAACCCCCAGCGGGCCGCGTACCGCGTGGCCGAGGTTCTCCAGCGGCACGGCAAGCGGATCGTCCCCGTCCATCCGAAGGCGGAGACGGTCCACGGCGAGCAGGGTTACGCCTCGCTGGCCGACATCCCCTTCGATGTCGACGTCGTCGACGTGTTCGTCAACAGCGGCCTCGCGGGCCCGATCGCCGACGAGGCCGCCGCCATCGGCGCCAAGGCCGTCTGGTACCAGCTCGACGTCATCGACGAGGCCGCCTACGACCGCACCCGCGCCGCCGGGCTCGACATGGTCATGGACCGCTGCCCGGCCATCGAGCTGCCCCGCCTCGGCTGACCCGCGACCAGCCACGCACCGTCAGCCTCACTGTGCGGGCCCATCGGACCGGCCCCGCCGGCGCAGCAGCAGAAGACCGCCCGCCAGCGCGGTGATTCCGGTCGCGGCGGTCCAGGCGACGATGTCGGTGGCGCCGCTGGCTGCGAGATCCTCGCCCGTGCCGACCTTGCCGGCCTCGTCGCCCTGACCGGTCGCCCGGGGCGAGGGCGTTCCGCCTGACCCACTGACGGCCGTGCTCTCCGCGCCGGCAGTCGGAGTCGGGCTCGGGCTCGGGCTTACCACCACCGGGGCCGTCTCGCTGTGCCTGTCCCGCGTGAACGCCAGTGTCCCGAAGCCCAGTTGGTCGTATCCGCCGCTGTTGGGGCCGTAGTCACCCCCGCCGCCCTCGGGGGACGCCTGGGCGGCGATTCGGGTCAGATAGGTCGCGGACAGTCCCCGGCGCTCGGTGTAGTGGTTGGCGATCATGGCCCAGATGGGCCGGGTCATCCCCGGGTCGACGGCCGCGGCCCGGTTCGCGCTCTCGCTGCCCGACCAGCCGCCCACCGCGCCCTTCCTGCGGGTGTTGGCCGTGTACGGCACCTCGCCGCCCATGCTCCACTTCGCCACGTACTGGGCGCCCTTGAGAAAACGGCTGTCGTCGTAGCCGTACAGGTCGATGCCCTGGTTCCAGGCCATCTCGCAGACAGTCCCCATCAGGCCGACGCCGAGCAGGGCGTGGCCCTGGTCGCGGCCCGCCTCGATCCATTCGCCGAGCCCCTGGTCGTCGTACACGACCGGGATGGCGTTCCTGACCGAGCCCATGCCGGCGCCGTGCTTGAAGTACTCGACGGCGCGGTCGATCTTGGCGCGGTCGTCGCACAGGATGCCGATGGCCAGGACGCAGGCGATGGCCGTGAGGTCCCAGTTTGCCCAGTAGTTGGAGATGACGGCACCGTTGTGGTTCGCCAGGAAGTCCTCGCTGAGCGGATGGAAGACGTCCAGCATCATCCGCTGGAAGCGGGCGAGGTCGAAGTCGGCGTGGTCGCGGACGAGTTCGGCCGCGTTGGCGAACTGGTAGCCGTACAGGCCCGCCGCGAGGAACCGGTCGGCCGAGCCCGCCAGACCGGTCAGTTTCGCCGACCAGGCGTTGAGGATCGCCACTGCGGTGTCCCCGTACGCGCTCTCACCGCTGACATGCCAGCGCAGGGCGTTCTGGTAGGCCGCGTGGATGTCGTTGTAGAGGATCGCGTAGTTCTGCGGTGAGCCCGCGCCGCGGTAGACCGTGGTCTGCGGGTTGGCCGTCCAGCCGCTCTGTGCGTGCCGGTTGGCGGTCAGCCGCGCGAAGCCCGCCGTGTACGGCGTCGCGCCGGCCTTCACCTTCTTCGCCATCCGGTCCAGATCCGCCCGGGTGTGCAGCATGCCCGGGTGTACGAGGCTCGTGCCCGCCGCCGTGGCCTGTGGGGCGGCGAGGGTCGTACCGATGGTGACGGCGCCCGCAGTCGCGCCGGTGAACTTCAGCAAGCCGCGACGGCTGATCCGTGTGTTCAAAGCTTCGGTCCTTGCGGGGGGATGGGAGGGGGGACGGAGAGGAGACGAACACCGGGGTCGCCGATAACGAAAAGTGCGGGTCGTGCCGTCGGCGCGGCCCGACATAATGCTCGGGTGACTTTCGCCTCACCTCCCCCCGGCTTCACGCCCAACTCCCCGTCAGCGCAGGCCTTTCCGGTGGTGATAGTGGGCGCCGGGCCCGCCGGGCTCACCGTCGGGAACATCCTGCGGGCCGCCGGTATCGACTGTGTGGTGCTGGAGACGGAGAGCCGGGAGTTCATCGAGCAGCACCCCCGGGCCGGCTTCATCGAGGAGTGGGCGGTGCACGCACTCCAACAGCGGGGCCTGGCCGACGCGTTGCTCGAGCGGGCCGGTACGCACACGAGGTGCGAGTTCCGGTTCGGCGGCCGACGCCATCGCTTCGAGTACGCCGAACTGTCGGGCCACCGCCACTTCGCCTATCCCCAGCCGCTGTTGGTGACGGACCTGGTGCGGGAGTACGCGGACGTACGGGGCGGCGACATCCGGTTCGGCGTGCGGGACGTCCTCGTGCACGACCTGGACACCGACCGGCCCGCGGTGTCGTACGTCTCAGCGGAGACAGGCCAACGGGAGTACGTACAGGGAGAGTTCATCGCCGGATGCGACGGCGCCCGGGGAGTGACCCGGACGGCGATACCGGCGGCCCACGTCCGGATCGCGCGGCACGACTACGGCATCGGCTGGCTGGCCCTGCTCGCCGAGGCGCCGCCGTCCAACGACTGCGTGATGTTCGGCATCCACCCGCGAGGCTTCGCCGGGCACATGGCCCGGGGCCCCGAAGTCACCCGCTACTACCTGGAATGCCCGCCCGGTGACGACCCGGAGAACTGGCCGGACGACCGTGTCTGGGCCGAACTCCACCAGCGGCTCGACGCGTTGGGGGCGCCTCCGCTCAACGAGGGGCGGCTGATCGAGAAGCGCGTCCTCGACATGCACAACTACGTGGTGGAACCCATGCAGTTCGGGCGGCTGTTCCTGGCCGGCGACGCGGCCCATCTCACCGCCCCCATCGCCGCGAAGGGCATGAACCTCGCCCTGGCGGACGCCTTCCTGCTCGGCGACGGACTCGTCACCTACCTCACGAACGGCGATCCGGCCGGCCTGAACGGCTACTCGGAGGCGTGTCTACGGCGCGTCTGGCAGTACCAGGAGTTCTCGCTGTGGCTGTCGGACATCTACCACGGCGCGTCCTCGAGCGATCCGTTCCGCTCCGGCGCCTCTCTGGCCCGGCTCCGCCGCATCCTCAACTCCCCCGCCGCCGCAGCCGCGTTCGCCGACGTCTACATCGGCAGGGACGCCGACCACTGACCCCGGCCACCAACTGTCCCGCCGGTCTCAGTCGACGCCCAGTCCGTCCACCACCACCGCGCCCGGGAGTTCGGCGAACGCCTTCCCGGGCACCAGCAGCTTGCCGCGCCGCCGCCCGCTGCCGACCAGCACCCAGGGCAGGTCCACGACGGCCGCGTCGACCAACAGGGGCCAGGAGTCCGGGAGTCCGAGCGGAGTGATGCCTCCGTACTCCATCCCGGTCTCCCCGACGGCCGTGTCCATCGGCGCGAACGAGGCCTTGCGGGCGCCGAGTCGGCGGCGCACCACGCCGTTCACATCGACCCGGGTGGTGGACAGGACGAGACACGCGGCAAGGGTGGTCTCGCCGCCGCGCTTGCCGGCCACGACGACGCAGTTCGCCGACTGTTCGAGCAGTTCCCGGCCGTAGTGCTCGACGAAGACGGCGGTGTCGGCCCACTGCGGGTCGGTGTCCACGTACACAATCTGGTCGGCGGGCACGGTACCGGTCCAGCCGCGTACGGCGTCGGCGACCGGGCCGACGAGTTCGCCGAGGCAGTCGGGGGCGGGAGTGGCGGTGTCGAAGTCTCCGATGGGCGCGCGCATGACGGCACGCTAACAGCCGTGCGCCGGGGTCCCGGCCGGGCGGCTCAGCTCACCGGCGGGACGGACACCGACATCATCATCTCCATCGGTTCGGCGCCGTCGTTGCCGTACGTGTGGGGGACGTCGGCCGCGAAGGTGGCGCTCGCGCCCGCCGGGACGCGGTGTTCGACCCCGTCGACCGTGAGCGTCAGTTCGCCCGCCGTCACGTGGAGGATCTCGAACGTGCCCGGGGGGTGCGGGTCGGACAGGCTGGTGTCGCCGGGCATGAGGTGCCAGTCCCACAGCTCCAGCGGGCCGGGGGCCTCGGTGCCCGCGAGGAGCCGGTTGAAGCTGCCGGCGTCGGTGTGCCACAGCCGTACGGCCTGGTCGGCGGGGACGATGCGGACCTTGGGGCCCTGTTCGTGCTCGAGGAGGGTGGTGATGCTGACGCCGAGCGCGTCACCGATCTTCACGACCGTGCCGAGGCTGGGATTGGTGCGGGCCTGCTCGATCTGGATGAGCATTCCGCGGCTGACCCCGGCACGGGCGGCGAGCGTCTCCAGGGTGAAGCCGCGCTCGGCACGCCAGCGCTTCACGCTGCGCGCCAGCGACTGGGTCAGCAGGTCGAGGTCCGACACGGTTCCGTCCAAATTCTTGTCCGCCACTCTTGTCTGCACCTCATCCTGCCGCACTCCCCCCGATCTCCCGCCTAGTGCAAAATTCTGGATGACAGAGTTCACTTCACTGAACTACCGTATGGTGCACCCGACCGTTCACTCCACTGTACTGCGAGGCGTTTCCCATGACCGCATTCTTCGCCCTGGTCACCAGCCTGCTCTGGGGGCTGGCCGACTTCGGCGGCGGACTGCTGACCCGGCGCATGTCCGCGCTGACGGTGGTCGTGGTCTCGCAGTCGATCGCGGCGGTCGTCCTAGGCACCACCGTGGTCCTGACCGGCGGCTGGAGCGAGGCCGGTCCGCGCCTGTGGTTCGCGGTCGGCGCGGGCCTCGCCGGCCCGGTGGCCCTGCTCGCCTTCTACAAGGCGCTCGCCCTGGGCCCGATGGGGGTCGTCTCCCCGCTCGGCTCGCTCGGCGTGGCCGTCCCCATCAGCGTCGGGCTCTTCCTCGGCGAGCGCCCCGGGCTGCTTCAGTTCGCGGGGATCGCGGTAGCCGTCGTCGGGGTCGTGCTCGCGGGCGGGCCGCAGCTCAGGGGCGCGCCCGTCCAGCGGCAGGCGATCCTGCTCACCCTGCTCGCGGCTTTCGGCTTCGGCACGGTCTTCGCGCTGATCGCGGAGGCGTCGACCACCCTCACCGGTCTGTTCCTCGCGCTCTTCGTCCAGCGCCTGACGAACGTGGCCGTCGGCGGCGCCGCGCTGTTCGTCTCGGTCCGCCGGGGCGGCGCCGCCCTCCCGGCGGGCGGCTTCCCCTGGCGGACGCTCCCGGTGCTCGCCTTCGTGGGCCTCGCCGATGTCGCCGCCAACGGCACGTACTCGATCGCCGCCCAGCACGGACCGGTCACCGTGGCCGCCGTACTGGCCTCGCTCTACCCGGTGGTGACCGCCCTCGCCGCACGCGGGTTCCTCAGCGAGCGGCTGCGCGCGGTGCAGGCGGCGGGCGCGGGCCTGGCCCTGGTGGGCACGCTCCTGCTGGCGACGGGCTGACCGCCGGCCACCTCGGCGGCCCGGCTCAGGACTCGGCGCGTACGTCCCCGGCGTGCTCCTGGGCGTCCAGCTCGGCCAGTCCGGCCACCGCCACCGCGTCCAGCTCCGACAGGGCCTGCAACTGCTCCGGGGTGGTCCCTTCCGGGATCGGTGTCGGGGCCGGTGTCCGCAGCGGGGGCAGCCAGCCCTCGGCCTGCGTCCAGCGGCGTACGACCTTGGCCGGAGCCCCCGCCACCACCGCGTGGTCGGGCACCGTCCCGCGTACGACCGCACCGGCCGCCACCACCACGTTCCGCCCGATCCGCGCCCCCGGCAGGATCACCGCACCGGTGCCGATCCAGCAGCCCGGGCCGATCTCGACCGGCTCCATCCGCGGCCACTGTCTGCCGATGGGCTGGTGCGGATCGTCGTACGAATGGTTGGTGGACGTCACGTACACATACGGCCCGAAGTAGCAGTCGCTGCCGATGGTGACCGTCGTGTCGGCGATGACATGGCTGCCGCGGCCGAGGACGACGCCGTCGCCGATGCGCAGGATGGGGTCGGGGCCGAGGTCGAGGTCCGGCATCAGACCCGCCGTCAGGGTCACCTGCTCGCCGATGATGCAGTGGGAGCCCAGCTCGATCCAGGGTTCACCGAAGACGGTGCCCAGCGGGAAGGCGAGCCTGGTACCTGTTCCCATCGCCCGGAAGGCCAGCCGCCCGGGGTTCTCGGCGGTCACGGAGCCCGTGCGCTGCACCCAGGCCCAGCCCGCGTGCACCGCGCGCTGCGCCAGCCGACGCCGCCAGGACGAGAACGTGTTCTTGGGCTTGGGCATCCGCACACCGTACTCAGGGCCGGGCGGCCCCAGCATGCCGCACACCTGTGATCTTCGCCCCACGGCGGTGGCGTACGGTCTGACGTACTCGAGGACCAGGAGGCGAGATGACGCACAAGGCGTTGATCACGGGTATCGGCGGCAGGGACCCGAAGGTGGACGAGGACGCCTTCGTGGCGCCCACCTCGTCCGTGATCGGGGACGTGACCCTTCAGGCGGGCGCGAGCGTCTGGTACGGGGCGGTCCTGCGCGGCGACGTCGAACGGATCTCCGTCGGTGCCCGGAGCAACATCCAGGACAACTGCACCCTGCACGCCGACCCGGGTTTCCCGGTCACGATCGGCGAGCGGGTCTCCGTGGGCCACAACGCGGTGGTGCACGGCGCGACGATCGAGGACGACTGCCTGATCGGCATGGGCGCGACGGTACTGAACGGCGCGGTGATCGGCGCGGGTTCCCTGGTGGCGGCCCAGGCACTGGTCCCACAGGGAATGGAGTTCCCGCCGGGGGTCCTGGTGGCGGGGGTGCCCGCCAAGGTCAGGCGTGAACTGACAGCGGAGGAGAAGGAGGGAATCTCCCTCAACGGCACGATGTACGCGGACCTGGCAAAGGCCCACCGCGAGATCCACCAGTAGCCATCAGCCCCAAGGAGTGACCGGCCAACTCCGGGCCCTTCGCGACTCCCCGCACCTCACCCACCCAGGGGCGCGGGGAACTGCGCGACAAGCCCCCACGGCCCCGCACTCGCCCGCCCGCCGCCCCCTCAACGGCGAACCGGCGCCTCAACAGACCTCACTCACCGGCCCCGACAGCCTCAACCTCCCGCACAGCCGCCCCCTGCGCCTTCTTCGCCTTCCGCTTGAGCACCAGCATCGACGTCACCCCGAACAGCACCGCCAGCACCAGCCCCAACCACGAGAACCGCTTCAGCCACGACTCGGCGACAACGCCCACGTAGTAGATGACCGCGGTCGTACCGCCCGCCCAGATGATCCCGCCCAGCACATTGGCGATCAGGAACTTCCAGTACGGCATCCGCAGCACCCCCGCGAGGGGCCCCGCGAAGATACGCAGCAGCGCGACGAAGCGGCCGAAGAAGACCGCCCACATGCCCCACTTCTCGAAGGACCGCTCGGCCGTGGCGATGTGCCCCTCACCGAAGTGCTTGGGGAACTTCGCCCCGAGCCAGGCCAGCAACGGCCTGCCTCCCTTGCGGCCGATGGCGTAGCCGATGGAGTCACCGATGATCGCGCCGGCGCTCGCGCAGGCGCCAAGGATGATCGGGTTGATCTCACCGTGCTGGGAGGAGAGCAGCGCGGCGGAGACCAGAACGATCTCGCCGGGCAACGGAATGCCGAGGCTCTCCAGCCCGATGACCAGTCCCACCAGCGCGTAGATACTGACCGCGGGGATCGTCTCCAGCCATTCCTGCACGTGCAACGCCGGTTCCTTCCGATCTCGCCGTACGCCCGGTACGTCTGCGTCCCCGGCGCGCGCCCGGCCACGGGCGCACGCCGGGAAGCCTACCGGGTCGGGGTGACACGCGGAGCCGACGATGACTCGTGCCAGTCATCGGCCGAACGGACCGATGATCCCCGTGAGCGGCCCCATGGCCTGTGCCAGCGGGACGACGACCGGCTGCACCGGGGCCGGCGGCTGCTGCGGCAGGGCCTGCGCCGGGGCGGGCGCCGGGTCGGGCGCGGGCTCCTGGCCGCCGTCGTCCACGACGTAACGCGTCTCGAACTGCTGGCCGCCGGTGGGATCGGACGAGGGCGCGACCGTGGGTCCGGGCGAGGGCGAGCCGGCGAGTCCGGAAGTCCCGTTTCCGGCATCGGTCTCGGCCCCCTGCTGCGTACCGTCCGTGCCGCCCTCCCCCTTCTGCTTCTGCTGCTCCTGGCCGGGCCCGCCGCCCAGCGTGCCCTCGCCGTCCTTGCCGGCCTTGCTCTCCTTACTGTCCTTACCGTCCTTGACGCTCTTGTCGTTCTTGCCGCCCTTCGCCCCGACTCGCTCCTGCCCGTCTCCCGTCCTGGCGGAGTCGTCGGTCGCGGACGGGTCGGGGTCGAGCGTCCATTTCTCGCTCGCAGCCCCGGACCTGGTCGTGACCACGACATCCGCGCCCGGGCGGGGCGAGGCGGGTGCGACGGCCAGTTCCTCGCGCCAGTGGGGCAGCAGTTCGCCCTGGACGGTGAGGTCGTAGCGGACCTCGTCGGCGTTGGACCCGACGCAACCGGAGAGGAAGACATGTCCGTCGGCGGAGTGGGAGTCCAGGCACAGCCTGGGGTCGGCGAGGCTGCGCAGCAGACCGTCGTCCTCGTACGACCACTGCTGGGTCACGGCGGACGAGCACACGGCGAGCCGGGTCCCCACGCCGGCCACGACCCGGCCGTCGCGGATGTCCAGGCACAGGCCCGTGGCGAGGTGGCGCAGCCTGCCGCGTTCCGTCACGCCGGGATAGCCGGCGGAACCGGCCGACGGCGAGTCACCGGCCTGCGGCGAGGCACTGACCGACTCCTGGCCGGCGGAGGGCGCGGCGGACGCCTGCCCGGTCGAATAGCCGCTCACCGCGCCCCAGTTGGCCATGGGCATGGTCCCGTCCGACCGGCCGCGGACACCGATCACGCTCGCGACCAGCGCGAAGGAGAGGACACCGACCCCGACGGCCACGGCCCGGGTGCGGGCTTTCGGGAGGGTGTAGCGCTCGTCGGTCAGCGGGAAACGGGCCATGAGGCGATGCCGGCCACCGCCGCCGGGGCGTCCGCCGCTCCGGCCGGACTGTCTGTGGGGAGCGACGCCCGGGCCACCGCGTCCCGGGCGGGAGTCGAGATAGCGGCGGGCTCCCCAGCCGAGCACCGCCTCGGCGAGCAGAATCCCCAGCTCGCCCTCGAAATGGCTGAGCTGCTCGGCGGCGTGCCGGCAGTGCGAGCACACCAGCAGATGCTGTTCGACATCGGGCAGCAGGGCGCCGCCGCGCCGGATCGGGACGTCGAGGAGGCGGTTGTAGAAGCGGCATTCCTTGGACGGCGCGAGTTCACGGTGGGCGTGCACACAGGCGGTGCGGAATTGCTCGCGGGCCTGCTCGAGTGCCGTCGCGGCGCTTGCCGAGTCCACCCCCAACAGACCAGCCGGTACGGAAAGGGGTTCGGCCTCGACCTCGGTATGCCAGAGGAGGCACTGGGCCGCTCTCGGCAGGACGCCGAATGACCGCTCGGCCAGTTGCCGATTCTCGGATGTCCGGGCCCTCGCCGCGCGTAGACCACGCGCGCCAGTGGGTTTGCGGAGTTCCGGAAGCAGTCCCGAAATACCGTCGTCGGCGGACCACTCCCGGACCGTTTCCCTTACGGCGACGAGGAGTTGGGGTCGCAGCGCCTGATTCGACTCACCGCGCTCCAGCCGCCCGAGCACCCGGTGAAAGGCCGACGTGGCGGCCATCGTGGCGAGGTCCCCGTCGACCGCGAGGCAGATGGCCGCGTAGTCGTACGTCGACTGCCAGTGGCGCGCGAGCAGCAGCGCGACGGCGTACGCGCCCTCACCCTCGACCCGCCCGCGCAGTTGCGCCGCGAGGTTCATGTCGGATTCCCCGGTACTGATGCCGGGGCGCGGAGGGTAGGGCGGACGCGGGGGATGAGGGGATTGCACAGAACCCATTCCTTCCAAGCCGCAGGACGGCACCAGCGAATTGCACATCCACGGGAAAGTAATGCCGATTGGTTCGTACCTACGACTCGTCACCTGGGGAGTTCGGGTCGACCGGCACGGAATCCCGAGCGGGAAAAGGGGTCTGACCTCCGCCCCCGCGCGAGTTGGCCCACACTCGCACACCCGTCTCGCAGTAAACAAGGAGTTCGAGTGACTGAAGTTCAAAACGAGAGCAATTCAGATGTGTTACCGGCGGTATCCGCACCGGCTTTCGAAATAGCGCTCCGCGTGAGCACCGAGTTGTGTGCACGAGCACCCGGGTGGCACACACAATCTTCAACTTTCGACCACGCGACCGGAGGAATGCAACTCACCTACAGCACAACGCAGTTGACCATCGGCACCGGCCCTGACGGTCCGTTGCCGCCGACAAGAACGAGACCCGGCAGGTCCATGGACCTCCGGGTCGTGGCGACTCCTGAGAGCCGGTCAACTGTGACGGGACGACGAGTGTCAGCTGTTCGGGCGAAGAGTCCAGACAACTGTCATCTCGCCCGTAATGGCACCGTCTTCACGCTGGATGGCGACGGTCACCGGGAATTCGGGGCGCTTGCCCTCGTCGAGTTCGGCGACCACCTCGGCGACAGGGCGACCGAGGGTCGCGGTGGCCTTGACGGGACCGAGCGCGATCTTCTTGAACGCGATATCGGCGGTGACGGGCAGCGGTACGGCACGGGAGAACTGATCGCCGAAGGCCGCGAGGACGACGGCTCCGCTCGCGGACTCGCCGAGTGTGAACATCGCCCCCGCGTGCGGCCCGCCGACATGGTTGCGGTACTCGTCCTGGTCCGGCAGGGCCACCACGGCCTTCTCCGGCGTGATCTCCAGGTATTCGAGGTTCAGCGTACGAACCATGGGCACCGTGGCGGTGAGACGTTCACCGATCGACATCTGATCTTCGCTCATGGCGTCATGTTACCCACGAGTAGCCTGGTCGGCCAGATCCGGCCCGCCGACCGCCGTATCGTTACCGGCCATGTGGCCAGAACAGCAGCCGCCCGGGGGCGAGCAGAACCCGCAGGACCCGCAGCAGGCACAGGTCCCGCCGCACAATCCCTACCAGCAGCCGGGCTATCAACAGCCGAACCCGTACCAGCAGCCCGGATATCAGCAGACCGGTTATCCGCAGCAGCCCAACCCCTACTCCCAGCCCGCGCAACCGGGTTGGGGCCCTCCGGTCCCGACCGGCGCACCGCAGCCACCCCAACAACCGCAGCCACCGTCGGGCGGAGGCGGGAACCGGACGAAGATCACCGCGATCGTCGCGGCCGCGGCGGTCGTGCTCACCGCCGGGGTGACCGGATTCCTGGTCCTGGGCGGTGACAAGGACGAGCAGGCGGGCTCGGACGGCAACGACAAGCAGTCCGCCCGGTCCGCGCCCGCCGCGACGCCCACCCCGGAATCCGCGGACCCCAGCGATTCGGCCTCGGCGTCCGCATCGGCGTCCGCCGCCGACGACAACCCGCGCGACTCCGCGGCCGAGCAGCCGACGATCGCCGGCTGGAAGGTCGTCGTGAACCCGAAGTGGGGCACGGCCTTCGACGTACCGGCGGACTGGGAGGTGAAGTCACCGGGCACGCTGATCGGCTTCGAGGACGACAACGCCAAGGCCGGTGCGGCACCGCTCATCACCATGTCGGCGCCCGCGTACTACAAGTCGAAGTGGTGCGTGTCGGACGACGACAAGGACGGCCGTACGTCGGACACCGCGCTCGCGGCCGTGGGCACCAAGGGCGCGAGCGGCGCGAAGACCGCCGACGAGGTCGCCGTGAACCAGGTCCCCTGGTGGGTCTACGGCGGCTACACGCAGCCGGACAAGAAGAGCCTCGTCTTCGACGAGAAGGCGACGCCGTACACGACGAAGTCCGGGATCGCGGGCAGCCTCGCCCGCGCTCATTCGAAGAACACGCCCCAGAAGGGGAAGTGCGCGAGCGACGGCAAGGCCATCACGTTCGGTTTCAAGAACTCGGCCGGCGACTACGTGGCGTGGAGCCTGTACGGCGCGACGGGCGTCAACGGGGAGGTCCCCGAGAAGACGGTCATGCAGATCCTGAGCACGGTACGACTGCACGGGGACCCGACCGGCGCCTGAGGGCGGCGAGGGTCGGGAAACGACGGACACCGGTGACCGGTGATCGCTCCTGAACGACCCTCGCTCTCGACCGGCTGAATCCGACCGGTACTGGTCATGTCGGGGCGGAAATGGATTGGCAAGTGGGTGGCGGGCGGCGATAGTCGCCCCGTGACCTCCGCCGACTCCCCCTCCGTACGCCCACGCCGCCCGTCCTGGGCCGGCCGGAACTACAGCCTGCTCACCGCGTCGGCGGTCGTCACCAACCTCGGCAGCAACGGGGCGGTGATCGCCGCCGCGTTCGCGGTGCTGGAGGCGGGCGGGGACGCCGGTGACGTGGGACTGGTGGCGGCGGCACGCACACTGCCGCTGGTGTTGTTCCTGCTGATCGGCGGAGCCATCGCCGACCGGCTCCCCCGGCACCATGTGATGGTCGCCGCGAACGCCCTCAACTGCCTCTCGCAGGCAGCGTTCGCGGTGCTCGTCCTGGCTGGGGAGCCACAGCTGTGGCAGATGATGCTGCTGACCGGGCTAGGCGGCACCGGGCAGGCGTTCTTCGGCCCGGCGGCCGAGGGCATGCTGCTCTCCTCGGTGGAGGGCGACCAGGCCGCCCGCGCCTTCGCCGCGTACCGGATGGCGATGCAGAGCGCGGCGCTGGGCGGCGCGGCCGTCGGGGGCGCGATGGTCGCCGCCCTCGGGCCCGGCTGGGTCCTCGCGGTGGACGCGGTGGCGTTCGCGGTCGCCGGGGCACTGCGCTCCTTCCTCGACGTGAGTCACATCCCGGCCCGTGCGGCGGGCGGTGGGCTGCTCGCCGATCTGCGGGAGGGCTGGCGGGAGTTCGCCGGGCGGTCGTGGCTGTGGGTGATCGTCCTCCAGTTCGCCGTCGCCAACGCGGTCATCGGCGCGGCCCAGTCGGTCTACGGCCCGCTCGTGGCCCGCGACAGCCTCGGCGGGGCGGGGCCATGGGGACTGGCGCTGGCCTCGTTCGGGGCGGGCACGGTCGGCGGCGCGTTGCTGATGATGCGCTGGAAACCCCGCAGGCTGCTGCTCGCCGGCACGGTGTGCGTGTTCCCGCTGGCCCTGCCGGCTGCCGCGCTCGCCGTACCGGCACCGCTGGCCGTGCTGTGCGCGGTGATGTTCGTGACGGGCGTGACGCAGGAGGTGTTCGGCGTGAGCTGGATGACCGCGCTGCACCAGGAGATCCCCGAGGACAAGCTCTCGCGCGTCTCCGCGTACGACTGGTTCGGCTCGGTCGCGATGCTCCCCCTCGCCACAGCACTGGCCGGCCCGGCGGAACACGCCTTCGGCCGCACGCCGGCGCTGTGGGGCTGCGCGGCCCTGATCGTGGCGGTGACAGCGGCGGCTCTGTCCGTACGAGACGTACGAAACCTGACCCGCCGCACAAAGAGGGTCACCCGGGAGACACCCCAAAAGACGCCGCAGCAGAGCAAGTTGGAGAACACGGGCGGCTGAACGCAGCCCCGCTGCCCCTTTTCGCCGGCCCCGGACCTCCGTGTCGCCGTCGCGCATCGCACAGGGGCGGCGCGCAACGGCGGTCACCCGCAGGGCGAGTTGGAGAACGCCGACGGGTGAACGCAGCCCGTGGGCCCCGCCCGTCCCCGTTTCGCCGGCCCGGACCTCACCCGATCCCGAACGCCCCTTGCGGCGGCTCCGGCGACGGCACCGCGTCCTCTTCTCGCACAGGGGCGGCATCTCCGGTGAAGTCCCGTAGTGCGGGCCCGTGTTCGAGGCGGGCCGGGAAGGCGTCGGAGGCGACGCGGCGGGCCAGGGCGGCGGTGTCCAGGGGACGGTGTGCGGCGACGAGCACCGCGTTGCCGAAGCGGCGGCCCCGCAGGACACCTGGTTCGGCGATCATCACCAACTCCTCGAACACGGCCGCGAACGTGGCGAGTTGGGAGCGCAGAAAGCCGAAGGGCGCCGCGTCGGCCAGGTTGGCGAGGTAGACACCGTCGCCGCGCAGCACCCGCTCGGCCTCCTGAGCGTACGCAAGGGTCGTCAGGTGGGCCGGGACGCGCGAGCCGCCGAACACGTCGGCGACAAGCACATCGGCGCTGCCGTCGGGCGCGGCTTCGAGCCAGGCGCGGGCGTCGGCCGCATGCAGGTCGACGCCCGCGCCGGCGGGAAGCGGAAGGTGTTCGACGACCAGGTCGAGCAGCCCACGGTCGGCCTCGACGACGTCCTGCCGGGAACCGGGCCGGGTCGCGGCGAGATACCGGGGCAGCGTGAGCGCACCCCCACCGAGATGCACCACGTCCAGCGCCCGCCCCGGCTCCGCGACGGTGTCCAGCACATGCCCGAGCCGACGCGCGTACTCGAACTCCAGATACGTCGGCTCATCCAGATCGACGTACGACTGAGGCGCCCCGTCAACCGTGAGCAACCAGGCCCGCTCCCGATCGATGTCGGGCATGAGCTTGGCGAACCCGTGATCAACAGCACGGGCAACGGGTATCGACTCGTCGTTCACCTCCTCATTGTGCCCGGGAGCAGCGCCGGAAAGGGGCGCGGGGAACTGCGCGACCAGCCACAACCGGCCCGCAGCCCCCCACGCACACCAACAACCCTCACACCACGGCAGTAACCGTCCCCGCCCCCACCGTCCGCCCACCCTCACGAATGGCGAACCCGAGCCCCGGCTCCAACGGCACCTCCCGCCCCAGCTCAACCGTCATGGACACGGTGTCCCCGGGCCGCGCGACAGCGATCTCGCCGAGATCGACATCCCCGACCACATCCGCCGTACGGATGTAGAACTGCGGCCGATACCCCGTCGCGACCGGCGTCGTACGCCCGCCCTCGCGCCCCGACAGCACGTACACGCGCGCGGAGAACCGCCGGCTCGGTACGACACTGCCGGGCGCCGCGGCCACGTGCCCGCGTCGGACCGCGTCGCGCGGCACCCCGCGCAGCAGCAGGGCCACGTTGTCCCCGGCCTGCGCCTCCTCCATGGGCTTGCCGAAGGTCTCCAGCCCCGTCACGACGCTCTCCAGACCCGCGCCGAGCACTTCGACCCGATCCCCCACGCGAACCGTGCCACGCTCGACCGCGCCGGTGACGACCGTCCCCCGGCCGGTGATGGTGAGCACGTTCTCCACCGGCAACAGGAACGGCGCGTCCAGGTACCGCTCGGGCATGGGCACATACGTGTCCACCGCGTCGAGCAGCGCGTCGATCGACGCCGTCCAGCGCGGGTCGCCCTCGAGCGCCTTGAGACCGGACACCCGTACGACGGGCACCGCGTCGCCGCCGTAGCCCTGCGCACTGAGCAGTTCGCGTACCTCCAGCTCCACGAGGTCCGTCAGCTCCTCGTCGCCCGCGTCGGCCTTGTTGAGGGCGACCACGATGTGGTCGACACCCACCTGCCGGGCCAGCAGGACGTGTTCGGCGGTCTGCGGCATGATCCCGTCGAGCGCGGAGACGACGAGGATCGCCCCGTCGAGCTGCGCGGCGCCGGTGACCATGTTCTTGACGTAGTCGGCGTGGCCCGGCATGTCCACGTGCGCGTAGTGCCGGGTGTCGGTCTCGTACTCGACGTGCGCGATGTTGATGGTGATGCCCCGCGCGGCCTCCTCGGGGGCGCGGTCGATCCGGTCGAAGGGAACGAACGTGCCGGAGCCGCGCTCGGCGAGCACCTTGGTGATGGCGGCGGTCAGGGTGGTCTTGCCGTGGTCGACATGGCCCATCGTGCCGATGTTGAGATGCGGTTTCGTGCGAACGTATGCGGTCTTGGACATGGCGGTACCTCGAAGCCTTTTCCAGCGGTGCTGAGTGAAGGTCCCGGCGCGGAGAACGCGGCCGGGACGGGGACCCCGAGGAAGTTCGCCGACCCTCCCCCTACGGGGTCCGCCGGACGATCCGGGAAGGGTCAGCTTCGAGCGCCGTCGACTGCGGCCACGAGGATCGGGACGGCAGCCTTCGGGGCATCCGCGACTGCGGATGCTGCGAGGAGGAAGGCGTACCGGAACATGAGGCGATCATCGCCGACGCGTCAGCGCACGTCGAATGGTTTTCCGGCGGGCGCGGGCTCCGGGAGCCCGGAGAGGTCCCGCACAGTGGCGCATGTCACGGCGATACGTTTCCGCAGCTTATGGATGCACGTGTCACCTGACGCGCCGCGAGTTCCCCTGGTTGTTCCACCGTTGAGCCGAACCATACGGCGATCACACATATCCGTCGGTTAGTGTCACCAGATGCTCGATGCCACCACCCGCTCTGGGGGCACCGCCACGGCCTCTCCCCGGGCCATCGCCACGGAGCTCTCCCCGCTCTCCCCGGCCGTCATCGTCGTCACCCCACCCGGCGGCCTCGCCGCGCGCTGCACGAGAGCACTGCTCTCGCCCTGGTCGCGGCTGTCGCTCCTGGTGCTGCTGCTCGGCGCCGCCGCGTCCTGCGTCCTGCTCTTCGAGCCCCAGCGGCTGCTTGCCGACGGCTGGCCTCCCCAGGTCGGCGGCGCCGCGGCGGCGGTGCTCTTCGGGGCGGCGTACGGAGTCTGCACCGTGGCGTTCGTACCGCGCCCGCTGCTCAACCTCGCGGCGGGCGCCCTGTTCGGTTCCCAGACGGGCCTCGCCGCGGCGCTCGCGGGTACGGTCCTGGGCGCCGGGCTCGCCTTCGGCCTGGGCCGCGTCCTCGGCCAGGACGCGCTGCGCCCGCTGCTGCGCGCCCGCTGGCTCAAAGCGGCGGACGGCCAGCTCAGCAGGCACGGCTTCCGCTCGATGATGGCGGCGAGACTGTTCCCCGGGGTGCCCTTCTGGGCCGCCAACTACTGCGCCGCCGTCTCCAGGATGGGCTGGCTGCCGTTCCTGCTGGCGACGGCCCTCGGGTCCATCCCGAACACCGCCGCGTACGTCGTGGCGGGCGCCCGCGCCTCGTCACCGACCTCCCCCGCCTTCCTGATCGCGATGGCCTTCATCGCCGTACCGGCGGTAGCGGGAACCGCGGTGGCCTGGCGCAAACGCCACCACCTACGCGGCCACTGACTTTCAGCCCGTCCGGCGTTTGAGGACGAGGCCCGTTCAGGGCCGTAGGGGGGTCTGGGGGGCACAGCCCCCAGGGATGGGAACGGGTAGGGGCGGCGGGGGCGAGACAACCTAGGAGGCGGCCCCCCGATACACATCCAGCCGCCCGCACATCCCGAACTTCCCGCGCACCGCAGGCTGCTGTGCCCGCACCACGGCCTCCGCCAGATGGGACGCATCGCCCCGTTCCAGTCGGCCCAGCTGCTCACCCGTCGCGGCAACCGCCGCCTCCGCCCCCCGCCGCCAGCGCTCGCGCCAGTCGGCCAGCCGGGGCCGTACGAGAGCGGCGGCCGCCTCGTGGAAGGCCGCCAGAGCTTCCGGCCCCTCCGCTTCCCGCAGCGCCCGGTAGCCCTCGAGGGCGAGATCACGCCGGGCCCGGGCCACCCGCTCCTGCTCGGCGACGGGCGCGTCCGCCGGGATCACGGTCGCGGCGGCGTACGTCTCCGGGTCGGTCAGACAGCGCGGCGGCAACGTGAGTACGGCGTCCCCGGCCTCCGGGAGCCCGCTGTTCTGCATGAGGACGGTGATGCGCAGGTCGTCCTCGTTGACCAGCCGATGGATCGTGCCCGGCGTGAACCAGGCGACCGTACCGGGCGCGAGCGGCGTCTCCTCGTACCCGGACGTCGTGAGCGTCTGGACCGAACCGCGCCCGCCCGTGACGACGTACGCCTCCGAACAGGTCAGATGCATATGGGGAGTTCCACCGCACACCCCGTCGTCGGCCGGCCAGTCGTAGACGGCGAGGTGCGAGACGGCGACGCCGCCGGGCAGGCCCGCGAAGGCCGCCGCGTGGGGTGCCGGGCTCACCAAGGGTGCGTCTCCAGGTACTTGGCGACGCCCTCGCGCTCCCACTCCCCGTCGGCGACGACGACCCGGTAGCGGCGCGTGAGCGTGTCGCCGGGAGCGAGCTCCAGCTCGTCGTAGAAGGCCCAGGAGGGGGCGACGGCGGCGAACGGCTCGTTGCGCACGAACCAGTGCGCGGGATGGGCGCCCTCGCTTCCCAGGTGGTCGTTCTCGGGCGCGTGTGCGAAGACCAGCGTGGCGTGGCCGTCGGCGCCGTCGAACTCGCCGGAGTACGCCAGCCACGGCGCCTGCGTGCCCATCAGCTCCGGCCCCTCGGAGTCGGGGCCGAGGATCCGCCCGTCCCGGAAGGCGCGCGGGCCGCGCCAGAACAGGCCGGTGTAGCCCGCGGCCTCGCGCCCGGCGGTGGTCGGGCTGCCGAAGAGCAGCGGCTCGGCACGCCGGTTGGTGATCGCGCTCGTCCAGGTCAGCGCCCAGGATCCGGCCGCCGGATCGACGTCGTGCACCTCGACCCGCCGCGCCTCCTCGGCCCACAGCTCCCCGCTGTACGGGTGCCAGGTGAGCCGCTCCGCGATGACGGCCCGGCCCCCGTCCGAGGCGACCTCGTCGAAACCGACGTGGGCCATCGAGCCGACGCGCTCGGGAAGGGCGAGATACCCCTCGCCGTGCACGTACGAGTTGCCGCCCCACAGGTTCGCCCCCGACAGGTGCGAGGCCGTCAGCTGGAGCCCCTTGTGCCAGCGGTGGTCGTTCGGCCGGTAGTCGGTGACGACGTTGCCGGTGAGCGTCCGGACCGGGTGCAGATACGGCTTCGGCGCCTCCCAGGCCGCCTCCGCCCCGTACACGTAGCTGAACAGCTCGACACCGGTGACAGGTTCGGTCACGGTGATGCGGTCGCCGTGCGCGTGGACGATGCGCAGGTCCTCGGACGTGGTCACGCGGACGCCTCCTCGATAGCGGAACCGGAAATGTCGCCATCATCGTCGCCGTGGCTGTCGTTCGAGGGCGCCCAGCCGGGCGCGCCGCCGTGCAGTGCGGCGTAGTAGGGGTCGCCCGGGCCGATGTCACCGGCCCTGACCGTCGTGTCCGTGAAGGCGGACTTGTACAGCGCGGTGATCAGTTCCAGACTGGTCCGCCCGTCGGCCCCGCTGCTGCGCGGCCGTTCACCGGCGCGCATGCTCACCACCAGCTCGCGCAGCTGTGCGAGGTGCGAACTCGGCTCGTCCACGCCGAAGTCGCGCCAGGCGGCCACCTCCGCCTCCGGTACGTCCGGCGCGGGGGTGATGGTCCAGTTGTCGTTGGAGTGCCCGTACAGATGGGTGAGTTCGACGGTGGCGCGCTCGCAGTCGATGCGGATACGGCTGACCTCGTCGGGGCTGAGCACGCTGTTGACGACGGTCGCGAGCGCGCCGTTCGCGAACCGGACGAGCGCCGTGGAGACATCCTCGGTCTCGACGTCGTGGACGAGCCGCCCGGCCATGGCGCGCACCTCGCTCCACGGGCCGAGCAGATCGAGGAGCAGGTCCATCTGGTGGATGCCGTGCCCCATGGCGGGCCCGCCGCCCTCGGTCTGCCAGCGTCCGCGCCAGGGCACGGCGTAGTAGGCGGTGTCGCGGTACCAGGTGGTCTGGCAGTGCACCACGAGCGGCCGGCCCAGGGCCCCCTCGGCGAGCAGCCGCCGTACATGGGTGGAGGCGGAGCCGAAGCGGTGCTGGAAGACGATCGAGGCGTACGGGCCGCCCCCGAGCCCCTCCTCCGCCTCGATGGCGTCGAAGTCGGCGAGCGTCGGCACCGGCGGCTTCTCGCACCACACCCAGGCCCCGGCGCGCAGCGCGGCCACGGTCTGCTCGCGGTGCAGGGTGGGCGGCGTACAGATGGTGACCAGGTCGGGCCGCTGCTCCCGGAGCATCTGCTCCAGGTCGGTGTACGCGTGCGGAATCCCGCTCTCCGCGCAGAACGCCTTCACCGCGTCGGCATCGATGTCAACGGCGGCGACGACCTCCGTCTCGCCCTCCTCGGCCAGGCGGGCGAGCGCCGGCAGATGCGACCCGCGCCCGATGGCGCCGGCCCCGATGACGGCGGCACGGATACGCCGCCCGGTGAGCGGGGGGAGCGTGGCGGGCGAGGCCTGGGTGGCGGGGCCGGCGACAGCAGGGCTCCCCGGGATGGCCGGGGAGGTGTCGGGGCTCGCTGCGGGTGTGGTCATGTGCGGGATCAGCACTCCATCGGACGCGTTGTCTGACGTGGGCCGACGCGTGTTGACTCCGGACCTCCGGTTACAGCAAGCGCTTTCCCCACGCTGGCAAACTATGTTCCGCCCGAGCGGTCGGTCAACACCACGTCGCGGGTGTTCACGGGGTGGACGGTCCGGCCGCGCAATAAGGAGAACCCCGCCCTTTACCACCCCTTGACCCCGGCCCCTGTGCTCGGCCCGTCCCCGGGGGCCGCTAGGCTGCCCCCAACACACCTGATCCTCGCCGCCCTTCGCCTCGCGAACGGCGTCCCGGTGTGTCCGTCGGCCCTCCCACGATCAGCGCTTGGACCACGTAACTTCATGTCTTGGTTTGAATCCCTCATCCTCGGACTCGTCCAGGGGCTGACCGAATTCCTCCCCGTCTCCTCCAGCGCGCATCTGCGCCTGACGGCCGCGTTCGCCGACTGGAAGGACCCGGGTGCGGCCTTCACCGCGATCACGCAGCTGGGTACGGAAGCGGCGGTGCTGATCTACTTCCGCAAGGATGTCGGACGGATCCTTTCGGCATGGTTCCGCTCGCTCACCAACAAGGCGATGCGCAGCGACCACGACGCCCGGATGGGCTGGCTGGTGATCGTCGGTTCGATTCCGATCGGCGTCCTCGGTGTCACGCTCAAGGACCAGATCGAGGGGCCGTTCCGGGATCTGCGGATCACCGCGACGATGCTGATCGTCATGGGCATCGTCATCGGTGTCGCCGACCGGCTCGCGGCTCGTGACGAGACCGGCGGCAAGCACCGGGCGGCCAAGGAGCGCAAGGGCCTGAAAGACCTCGGCGTGCGGGACGGTCTGATCTACGGCCTGTGCCAGGCGATGGCCCTGGTCCCCGGTGTCTCGCGCTCCGGCGCGACCATCAGCGGCGGCCTGTTCATGGGCTACACCCGTGAGTCGGCGGCGCGTTACTCCTTCCTGCTGGCCATGCCGGCCGTGCTCGCCTCGGGTGTGTTCGAACTCAAGGACGCCTCGGAGGGCGGTCATGTCTCCTGGGGCCCGACGGCGTTCGCGACGGTGATCGCCTTCGCGGTCGGATATGCCGTCATCGCCTGGTTCATGAAGTTCATTTCGACCAAGTCGTTCATGCCGTTCGTCTACTACCGCGTCGTCCTCGGCATCGTGATCATCGCCCTGGTGGCCACGGGCGCCCTGAGCCCGCACGCGGCCGAGTCGTCGGGCTGACGCGGCTGCGCCCGCCGTCGCGGCAGGCGACCGTGACCAACCACATACCTGGTGAGTAGCCGCTCGGTAGCGCACTGTCAGTCCCTGCGCCTACGCTGATACGTATGTCCCCCGATTCCCTGACCCCTGGTTCCGTGCGGTCTGCCGCCATGCTGAACGAAGAGATCCGCGCGCTCTGGCTCCGCGCGGGCGGCTCCCTCTCGGCCCAGGAGCGGGAGGAGTACGAGCTGTTGGTGGTCAGGTGGGCCGCGGCGATACGCGGCGAGATCATCGAGGCCGCCTGACCCACCCGGCAGCCGTCGGGCGAGCCGGGCGTCACCTCCCGCCCGACACCCGCAGCACCGCGCCGGTGGCGTAGGAGGCCTCGTCGGACATCAACCAGGCGACGGCGGCCGCGACTTCCTCGGCCAGCCCCGGCCTGCGGAGCGGAATCGTCGGGGCCGCGCGCCGAGCCCGGCCCGGGTCGCCCATCGTCGCGTGCATCTCGGTGTCGATGATGCCCGGGGCCACCGCGTTGACCCGAACACCGTCCGGACCGAGTTCCTTCGCCAGTCCCATGGTCAGCGCGTCGACGGCCGCCTTGGTCGCCGCGTAGTGGACATAGTCGCCGGGACTGCCGAGGGTGGCCGCCGCCGACGACACGTTGACGATCACACCGCTCCCCCGAGCCGTCATGACCCTCGCGGCCCGACGCGAACACAGCAGCGTACCCAGCAGGTTGACCTCCACCACGCGCCGCAGGTCACCGGGGTCCGCGTCGGCGAGCCTGCCCAGGGGGCCGGTCACCCCGGCGTTGTTCACCAGCCCCGTGACCGGCCCGAGCCGCTGCTCGACCGTGTCGAACAGCCGGTCCACCTCCGCCTCGACCGAGGTGTCCACCTGGACGGTCACACACCGCGCCCCCGCCTCCCGTACCCCCTCCGCGACCGACTCGGCGGCCCGCGCGTCCCGCACATACCCCACCGCGACATCGTGACCGTCCGCCGCGAGCCGGAGACAGGTCGCGGCACCGATCCCCCGGCTGCCACCCGTGACCACCGTGACCGACGACCCGCTCATGGGCACACCTCCGTGTCTCGCTGCTCCGTACCCGGTCCGCGGTCCCTACGCTCGCAGATGCGCGAGCGCGCCCTCGTCGAGCGGCAGTGGCCGCTCCTGAGGCAACAGCCCGGCCGCACGGTCCAGTTGACCCGCCCGTACGAGCGCGTGGACCTCGGCGGCGAGCGGCGTCACGTCCTCGATCCCGACGATCCACTCGTCGGCGTACCGCGCCGCCGCCTCCCCGGAGAGCCCGAGCTGCAGGGACCGGTACGGCAGCGGGTTCAGCCGCAGATCGCGCTCGGGATCCCACTGCACCCGCGCCGACGCCCGCCGCAGCTGCCGCTTCCAGGCGGCCTGATCCTCGTGCAGCTCGGGCACGTAGTGCGAGAGACACGCGTCGCGCAGCGCCCACTCGAAGCCCTCCCGGGTGATCTCGACGGCCAGCACGGTCTCCTGTCCCTCCTTGGTGCCCCAGCCGCAGCGGTACATCATCCAGGTGAAGGACGGCTTGATCCACGTCATGCGACTGCGGCTCCACTCCGGCGGGAACCGCCCGTCGCGGGCCGCCGCGAGCCCGATCTCCGGGCGGTAGGCCTGATAGACGGTCAGCGTGGACGCCGTATGACGGGCGCGTACGCGGAACCTGGGTTCCCGCTCGGGGGAAGTGTCGGGAAAAACGACTGTCTGATCTTTCACGCGACCAGCTTGGGAGTCGGACACGCCCACAGGCCACCGAATATCCGCACGTACCTTGGCTCCGTCCGCCCCGTGCCCAACACTGAGCCGATGACGCAGCGTGTGGAGCTCGCGACCGTGATGGACAGGCTCTCCCTCGACGGACTCGTCACCGCGTACGCGGTGGCCGTGGACGACGGCGACTGGGAGGCGTACATGGAACTGTTCGCACCGGACGGACGGGCGGACTACCGCTCGGCCGGCGGTATCGAGGGCAACGCCCGGGAGGTCGCCGGGTGGCTCAGACAGAGCATGGAACTCTTCCCCATGCGGCAGCATCTGATCGTCAACCGCCGGGTCGGCTTCGACATCCTGGAGCACGACACCGGCGACACGGCCCACATCCAGGCCGACTACATCAACCCGATGCGTCTCGCGACCGGCAACGGCGAATCCGGGTCCACCGCACCCGACTTCGTGTGCGGCGGCCGGTACGCCTTCGGACTGATCCGTACGGGGGAGGGCTGGCGGTTGCGCGAGGTGGTCGTCCAGGAGAAGTGGCGGCGTGCGCCGACGCCCCTGTCGGAAACCGTCCACCGACCGGCCGCAGACCGGCAGACACAGTGACCACTCCGTCCACCCGACGAGCCCCTGTACGCCAATACGAGGAATCCGCCGTCCTGGCCGGAGTCCTGCTGGTCCGAGATCGTCCCCACCACGCACACTGGACGCAGGTAAGGGGTGACCGACTGGGTAGTTGACCCGGTGATCCCGGGGAACCGACTGGTAGGAGGCGCCGTATGAAACTGCCCGGCCACTGGATCGCCTCCCCCTGGCGCCGTTCCCTCGCCGCCGCGCTGGCCGGTGCCCTGCCGATGCTCGCCTTCCCGGCCCCGGCGCTCTGGTGGTTCGCCTACGTCGCGCTCGTGCCCTGGATTCTGCTCGTCCGCTCCGCCCCGACCGCCAAACGGGCGGCGTACGACGGCTGGTTCGGCGGCTTCGGGTTCATGCTGGCCGTGCATCACTGGCTGCTGCCGAGCCTCAATGTCTTCATTTTCGTCCTCGCGGCGCTGCTGGGCGCGCTGTGGGCGCCCTGGGGACTGCTCGTCCGGCGGTTCCTGGCGGGCCGCGCCTCAGTGGGGCGGATCGCCGCCGGGCTGGTCGTGCTGCCTTCGGGATGGCTCATGGTGGAGCTCGTCCGGTCGTGGCAGGGGCTCGGCGGGCCTTGGGGCATGATCGGATCCAGCCAATGGCAGGTGGCGCCCGCGCTGCGGCTCGCCTCGGTCGGCGGGGTGTGGCTGCTGAGCTTCCTGGTGGTGGCCGTGAACGTGGCGGTCGCCGTCCTGGTCGCGGTGCGCGAGTCCAGGGTCCCTGCCGTGGCCGGGCTCGTCGCTACCGCCGCCGTCACCTCCGCGGCCTGGGTGTGGTCACCGCGTCCGGAGGTGGACGGCCGGGTGCGGATCGCCGTCGTCCAGCCGGGCGTCGTCGGCGGGGCCGACAGCGCGGAGAAACGGTTCGCGCTCGAGGAGGCGCTCACCCGCCGACTGGCCGGCCAGGACCTCGATCTGGTCGTCTGGGGCGAGAGCAGCGTCGGTTACGACCTCGCCGACCGCCCCGACCTGGCCGAACGGCTCGCGTCGCTCTCCCGCGCGACCGGCACCGACATCCTCGTCAATGTGGACGCCAGGCGCTCCGACCGGCCCGGCATCTACAAGAGCTCGGTGCTCGTCGGCCCGGACGGTCCCACCGGCGACCGGTACGACAAGATGCGGCTCGTGCCCTTCGGTGAGTACATCCCGGCGCGTTCACTGCTGGGCTGGGCCACCTCCGTCGGCAAGGCGGCGGGCGAGGACCGCAGGCGCGGCAGCGAGCAGGTGGTGATGAACGTCGGGCACGGGCTGCGCATCGGGCCCATGGTCTGCTTCGAGTCCGCGTTCCCGGACATGAGCCGTCATCTCGCCCAGGACGGCGCCCAGTTGCTCGTCGCGCAGTCGTCGACCTCGTCGTTCCAGCACAGCTGGGCCCCCGAGCAGCACGCGTCGATCGCGGCCCTGCGCGCCGCCGAGACCGGCCGGCCCATGGTGCACGCCACGCTGACCGGCGTCTCCGCCGTCTACGGCCCGAGGGGCGAGCGCGTCGGCTCCTGGCTCGGCACCGACGCGAGCACCACGACGGTGTACGACATCCCGCTGGCCCGGGGTGTCACGGCGTACGTCCGCTTCGGCGACTGGACGGTGCACGCGGCGGTGCTCGTCCTTGTCGTCGGGGGTGCCGTCGAGGGGCTGGGCCTGCTCAGGCGGCGGCGGTCCGCTCCCCCACCGCTCGTACCACCCGCTCGCACAGTTCATGAGTCGCCAGTGCGTCCCGGGCGCTGAGCACCTTGCCCGCGCGCACGGCGTCGAGGAAGGCGAGCACCACCTGTTCGATGCCGCGCTGCCGGGCAACCGGCACCCAGTCGCCGCGTCGCCGCAGCGTCGGCTGTCCCTTGTGGTCGATGACCTCGGCGAGGTTGACCACCTGACGCTTGGTGTCCTGCCCGGAGACCTCGAGGATCTCCTCGGCCGAACCGCTGAGCCGGTTCATCACCCCGAGCGCGGTGAAACCGTCCCCGGAGAGCTGGAGCACCACATGGTGCAGCAGCCCGTCCTCGACGCGGGCGCGCACGGTCATGTCGTCGACCTGCCCCGGCACCAGGAACCGCAGCGTGTCCACGACGTGGATGAAGTCGTCGAGGATCATCGCGCGGGGCTCCTCGGGCAGCCCGATGCGGTTCTTCTGCATCAGGATCAGCTCGCGCGGATGATCGGCGCACTGCGTGTACCCGGGCGCGAACCGCCGGTTGAACCCGACGGCGAGCGAGACGGCACGTTCCTCCGCCAGCCTCACCAGCCGCTCCGACTCGGCGAGTTCGTATGCGAGCGGCTTGTCGACGAACGTCGGTACGCCCGCCTCGAGCAACCTGGTCACGATCTCCGGGTGCACCACGGTGGGCGCGTGCACGAAGGCCGCGTCGAGGCCCTCGGCGATCAGTGCGTCGAGGTCGGCGTGACGCTGCCCGGCCGGCAGGCGCAGACCGTCGGCGACGCGGGTGAGTGTCCCTGGCGTCCGTGTGTGCAGATGCAGTTCGACCTCGGGCCGCATGCCCAGTACTGGCAGATACGCCTTCTGCGCGATGTCACCGAGTCCGATGCAGCCGACCTTCACGGTGGTCTCCTTCAACGGTTGCCTGCCGGGGTCATCCGGAAGCATACGGCGGCCACAGGGCTCGCAGAGCGGCCGGGCCCGGTGGAAAACCCGTGGTGGGGGCGGCCGCGGTAGGCGATCATGCGTGCATGACGACACAGGCGCCGCGCAGTGAACCCGCCCAGAACGCCGACGAGCGCACCATGCTGGAGGGCTGGCTGGACTACCACCGCCAGACCCTGGCGTGGAAGTGCGAGGGCCTGACCGACGCCCAGCTCAGAACCGCCTCGGTGGAGCCCTCCGAACTGTCCTTGATGGGCCTGGTACGGCACATGGCGGAGGTCGAGCGCATCTGGTTCCGCAGGGTCCTCGTGGACGACAACCCCGGCCCGATCTACTTCTCCGAGGAGGACCCGGACGGCGAGTTCCATCTGACCGAGGCGGACACCTGGGACGAGGCGTACGGCACCTGGCAGGCGGAGATCGAGGTCGCCCGGCGCAATGCCGCTCAGTTCGGTCTCGACGACCTCTCGAAGGGCAGAAGCCGGCACAGCGACGACCCGTTCAGCCTGCGTTGGCTCTACACGCACATGATCGAGGAGTACGCCCGTCACAACGGCCACGCCGACCTGCTCCGCGAGCGCCTCGACGGAGCGACCGGCGACTGAGCCGGGCCTGCGGGCGGCGCGCCTCGGGACGGTGACGACCGTCAGCCGGGGTCGTCGCGCACCCTCCGTAAGGGGCCGGAGATCACTCGAGTGGGGCATCCTGCGCTTGTCCGCGGTATCAAATCGGGCCGGACACAGCAGAGTTGCGCGGGTGCATCGAACGACGACCACCGCATCGCTTCTGGTCACCGTGGCTGTCACGGCCCTCGCCGGCTGCGTCACGGTCCAGCACCCGTCCGCGCCCGGCCCGCCCCCGCCGCCCCCGGCACCGTCCCAGCCGTCGGTGCCGCCGAGCCCGGTCGGCAGGGCCGAACCGCAGATCGTGCAGGCGCCCGCCCGGGAGGCACTGGAGCTCATCGGCCCCGAGCGAGGGCCCACACAGGCCCAGCGAGCGCCGCGGGCGCCGGTGGAGCGGCACTACCCGGCCGCCGCCACGCCCGCGCCGCCACCGGCCGCCGCTCCGGCACCTCCTCCGCCGCCGCGCCGGTCGAAGCCGAAGCAGCGTCCGCCGAAGCCGGAGCGCCGCCACACCCAGCCGCGCGTCGAGCTTCCCGAGATGTCCCGTCCGGTACGCGAGAACACGGACGTGTGCGCCCTCGGCAGGAAGTACGGCGGCTGGGGCAAGGACAGCCCGGAGGCAGTCATCTGCAAGGAGACGTACGGGCGTTAGCTCCCGTCGGCTCCCGTCGGCTCCGTGACCGTCCGAACCTCAGGGCCGCTGTCTCGGCGGCCCCCAGGAATCCCCTTCCGGTCCGCCGCCCGGACTGCCGTCCGACCCGCCGGAGGGTTCTTCCTCGCCAAGTCGCGACTCCAGCCGCCCGATGGCCGCTCTGACCCCGTCGCCGTAACTGTCGTCGCCCAGGGCGTCGGCCGCGCCGCGAGCGCGACGGAGGTGGGTGCGGGCGGCTTCGGGGCGGTCCAGCTTCACGTAGTCGGCGGCCAGGTTCAGGTGCAGCGAGGGGTAGAGGGCGCGCACCGCGAGCGCTCCTTCGTGCCGGACGACCTCCGCGACGCGCTCGTCCGACAGTTCCTCCGCCGCCGACAGCGCTCTCAGGTCCCACGCCAGTTCGTCCGAGGGGTCGTCCTGGGTGTCGGCCATGTAGTGCGCCAGGGTGCAGCGGTGCAACGGGTCGCCGTGCTCGCCGATCTCCGCCCACAGCCCGAGGAAGCGGTCCCGGGCCTCCTCGCGGTCACCGCCGTGATGCAGCATGACGGCCTGTCCGATCCGGGTCATCATGGCCTCCGGCGCCACCTGTTCCTGCCGCTCCGCCACCGCGCCCTCCACCCTGTCCGCTGTGCCCGCTGTCCTTCCCGACGCTAACCGCAGGCACTGACAATCCCGGTCAGGCGGGCCGGTACGGCACCGGACCGGCCCCGCGACAGGACGGATCAGCCCAGGTCGGGAATGGTCCAGTCGATCGGCTCGTGCCCCTGGCCGGCCACCGCCTCGTTGATCTGTGTGAACGGGCGTGAGCCGAAGAACTTCTTCGCCGAGAGCGGCGAGGGATGCGCCCCCTTCACCACCACATGCCGCTCCTCGTCGATCAGCGGGAGCTTTTTCTGCGCGTAGTTGCCCCACAGCACGAAGACCGCCGGGTCGGGACGGTCGGCGACGGCCCGGATCACCGCGTCCGTGAACCTCTCCCAGCCCTTGCCCTTGTGCGAGTTGGCCTCGCCGGACCGCACCGTGAGCACCGCGTTGAGCAGCAGCACGCCCTGCTCGGCCCACGGCATCAGATAGCCGTTGTCGGGGACGGGCGTGCCCAGCTCCTCCTTCATCTCCTTGTAGATGTTGCGGAGCGAGGGCGGCGTCTTCACCCCGGGCCGGACCGAGAAGCACAGACCGTGGCCCTGTCCCTCGCCGTGGTAGGGGTCCTGACCGAGGATCAGGACCTTCACCTTGTCGTAGGGGGTCGCGTCGAGCGCCGCGAACACCTCGTCGCGCGGAGGATAGACAGGACCCTTCGCCCGCTCCTCCTCGACGAACTCGGTCAGCTCCTTGAAGTAGGGCTGCTGCAGCTCGTCACCCAGGACGCCGCGCCAGGACTCGGGCAGCATGGCGATGTCGGTCACGTGAACTTCCTCCGATGTGCGGTGTGTTCCACTCACCGAAGAACCTACCGGCGCCCACTGACAACGGTCACCGAGAACGGGTCATGAGCCCGCTACCAGCTGGTCTTCCAGTACAGCTCCCACATGACCATCATCGTCGCCGGGTCGATGGACACCTCGGCGCCCCCGATGTCCTCGTTGGCCGCCACATGCTGCTTGCCCTGCCACAGCGGCAGCAGACGGGCGTCGTTCAGGATGATCTGCTGGGCCTCCTCGAACTCCGGGCCGACGGCTCCGCGGTCGCTCTCCCGGCGTGACTCGGGCAGCAGTTGACCGGTGATCTCGGGCGAGGTGTACGGCGTACCGAGCGCGTTCTGCTCGCCGACGAAGGGGGCGACGAAGTTGTCGGCGTCGGGGAAGTCGGGGAACCAGCCGCGCCCGAACACCGGGTACTCGCCCTTCTGGTAACCGTCCACGTAGGTCTTCCAGGGGCGGCTCTGCAGGGTGACGGTGAACAGGCCGGAGTCCTCCAGCTGCCGCTTCAGCTCCTCGAAGGCCGGCTTGGTCTGGGAGCCGTAGCGGTCGCTCGTGTACCAGAGGGTGAGCGGGACCCGCTCGGTGACGCCGTCCTCCAGCAGGATCTGCCTGGCCTTGGAGGAGCTGGGAGTCCCGAAGCTGTCGAAGAAGCCCGTCGTGTGGCCGACCAGCCCCTTGGGGATCATGGAGTACAGCGGCTCGACGGTGTCCTTGTAGATGTTGTGCGCGAGCGCCGGACGGTCGACGAGCTGGGCGATCGCCTTGCGGACCGAGAGCTTCCCGGACCACGGGTCCTTGGGGTTGAACACCAGGTAACTGATCTCGGTGGTGGGGTTCTCGACGAGCTGGAGCCCCTCCTCCTTCTCGTTGTCCTGGATGTCGACGATGTCGTCGGCGCTGAGCCCGCGATAGATGATGTCGATCTTCTTGTCGCGGAGGGCGTCCGCGATCTCGGCCGAGTTCTTGAAGTACCGGATGGTGACGGCGTCGTTCTTGAGGTCCGCGATGCCCTTGTAGTTGTCGTTCTTGACCAGAACGGCCTGGTCGCCCTCTTTGTAGGACTTGAGGGTGTACGGCCCGGAGCCGTTGATCTTGCCGTCCTTGCGGAGGGACTTCGCGGGGTACTCCTCGGGGTCCACGATCGACATGGCGGGCGTGGAGAGCACGAAGGGGAAGGTCGCGTCGGGCTGGTTCAGATGGAAGACGATCCCTCGGTCGCCCTTCACCTCGATGCGCTCGAGGCTGGTCAGCAGACCGGCGGGGCCACCGTTGACGTTGATCGTCTTGATCCGGTCGATGGAGTACTTGACGGCCTCGGCGTCCAGCTCGTGTCCGTCCGAGAACTTCAGTCCCTCGCGCAGCTCACAGCTGTAGACCGTGCTCGAACTGTCGGTGAACGCGCAGCTCTTGGCGGCGTCGGGCTTGGGCTCGGTCCCGCCGGTGTCGAAGTTCAGCAGCGTCTGGTGAACGTTGCGGAACAGCTCCCACGAGTTGTCCCAGGAGGCAGCCGGGTCCAGCACGCTGGGCTCACTGGTCGTCCCGACCACGATCGCCCTGCCCTCGTTGGAGGAGTCGGAGGAGAAGACTCCGCATCCGGCGACCATGGATATGGACGCGGCCGTCGCCAACTGCCGCAGGCCCCGGTTCCGGTTGAACACGCGCACGCTCCTCGATCTGCCATACCAAGCCAACGGTCGGCAGACCATACCGCAGTGCCCCACCAGGTGGTCCAGCCTCCCGGGAGGCCACTTGATCAGCACGTATCGAAAAACGCCACCCCCGGACGGTGTGACCTCGGACGTCGACACCGGAGCTTTTTCTGTCAGGTGACACGCATAAGTTTGCAGCGGTCGACATAGGAGCTTTTCGCCGCTCATCTTCCGGTAAATGGCAAAGGAGACGTCAAATTCATCGGCGGCCGAAGGAGCCCTGGGGGCCCCTTGTGACGCCTGTGACCCCAGTGACCCCTGAGTACGGAAGCGGGCGCCCGTCTCACGACGAGCGCCCGCCGGATTACGTACCGCCGTGTCAGCCGTGACCGGCCTTGAGGAAGATGCCGCCGTCGACCACGAGGGTCTGGCCGGTGATCCACTCGGCCTGGGACGAGGTCAGGAACGCGGCGGCGCCACCGATGTCGGAGGGCACGCCGAGCCTGCCGAGCGGGTAGGAGGCGGCCGCCTCCTCCTCGCGGCCCTCGTAGAGCGCCTGGGCGAACTTGGTCTTCACGACCGCCGGGGCGATCGAGTTGACCCGCACCCCGGGCGCGTACTCGTACGCCAGCTGAAGCGTCAGGTTGTCCATCGCGGCCTTGCTGATGCCGTACGCGCCGATGAACGGCGAGGCCGAGAGACCGGCCACGGACGTGATGTTCACGATCGCGCCGCCGTTCTCCTTCTGCCAGGCGTGCCAGGTCTTCTGGGCGAGGCCGAGCGCGGAGACGACGTTGGTCTCGAAGACCTTGCGCGCCACATTGAGGTCGAGGTCGGCGATCGGCCCGAACACCGGGTTCGTACCGGCGTTGTTGACGAGGAAGTCGACCCGTCCGAAGGCTTCCAGGGTGCGCTCGACGGCGACGGCCTGGTGGGCCTCGTCGTGGGCCTTGCCCGCCACTCCGATGACCCGGTCGGCGCCGAGCGTCTCGACGGCCTCCTTGAGCGCGTCCTCGTTGCGGCCGGTGATGCACACCCGGTCACCGCGCGCGAGCAGCGCCTCGGCGATGCCGTAGCCGATGCCCCGGCTGGCGCCGGTGATGAGGGCGACCTTGCCCGAGAGTTCCACAGTGCTCATTTCTTCTGTCCCCGGTCCTAGTCGAGCGGTCCGCCGGCGACGTACAGCACCTGGCCGGAGACGAATCCGGCGGCCTCGCCCGTGAAGAAGGCGATGGCGTTGGAGATGTCGTCGGGGTTGCCCACGCGCTGCACGGGGATCTGGGTCGCGGCGGCGGCCTTGAAGTCCTCGAAGCCCATGCCGACGCGCTCGGCGGTGGCGGCGGTCATGTCGGTGGCGATGAAGCCGGGGGCGACGGCGTTCGCGGTGACGCCGAACTTGCCGAGCTCGAGGGCGAGCGTCTTGGTGAAGCCCTGGAGTCCGGCCTTGGCGGCGGAGTAGTTGACCTGGCCGCGGTTGCCCTGGGCGGAGGACGAGGACAGGTTGACGATCCGGCCGAACTTGGCGTCCACCATGTACTTCTGACAGGCCCTCGACATCAGGAAGGCGCCGCGCAGGTGCACGTTCATGACCGTGTCCCAGTCGGACACGCTCATCTTGAAGAGCAGGTTGTCGCGCAGGACGCCCGCGTTGTTGACGAGGATCGTGGGTCCGCCCAGTTCCTCGGCGATGCGCGCGACCGCGGCCGCGACCTGGGCCTCGTCGGAGACGTCGCAGCCGACGGCGATCGCCTTGCCACCGGCGGCGGTGATCTTCTCCACGGTGTCCTTGCAGGCGGCCTCGTCGAGGTCGATCACCGCGACGGCACGGCCCTCCGCCGCCAGTCGTACGGCGGTCGCGGCGCCGATGCCTCGCGCGCCGCCGGTGACCACGGCGACCCGCTGCTCTGTGGTGGACATTGCTGGTTCTCCTCGCCCTTGAAAAGCCTGCGGTCCACGGTACGCCCACAGGTGAGCGACCGCTTAGTACCTTCGGTACCCGTGACGCTAGAAGTCCTGGCACCCGGTGTCAACGTCCTGTCACTCCGGTGTGAGCCATTACCTGACCAGCAGGTCGAGCAGCCGCTCCACCTCGGCGGCCGGATCAGCGGTGAGCCCCGTGTGCACCGGGCCCGGCTGGACCACCGTCGAGCGCGGCGCGATCAGCCAGCGAAAGCGCCGCCCCGCGTCGTCCAGGCCGGCCTGGCCCGCGGCCTTCCCGCCCACACAGACGTCTTCGACGCCCCGCAGCGCGGCCCGCACACCGACCAGGTCGGCCCCGGGATCGAGCGCCAGCAGTTTGCCCTCCGCCAGATGTGTGCGCGCGGCCACGAAGGACCGGGCACGGCAGTACACCAGGACACCGGCGTTGAAGCACTCGCCGCGTTCGATCCGGGGTACGACCCGCAACAACGCGTACTCGAAGACATGCCGCTCGCTCACTTCTCCCCCTCAAGTCCCTTGATCCGCTCGTGGATGACGGCCGCGCGCGTGAGCAGTGGCTCCGCGTAGGCGCGCCGGAGCGCGTCCGGCGAGTCGAAGCCGGGTTCGTCGGCGAGCCACTCGTCGGGGATCTCGGCGGTCACCTCCGCGAGCAGTTCCTCGGTGACCAGCGGCGCCAGTTCGGCGGCGGCCGAGGCGATGTCCGGGCGGAACCGCGCGAGCGCGTGCTCGGAGACGTCGTACGGCTTGGCGGCCGAGGCCCCGGCGCCGGGCCAGTGGTGGTGCCAGATCATCGTGGCGCCGTGGTCGATGAGCCACAGGTCGCCGCGCCACATCAGCAGGTTGGGGTTGCGCCAGGACCGGTCGACGTTGTTGACGAGCGCGTCGAACCACACCACCCGCCCGGCCTCCTCGGCACCCACCTCGAAGACGAGCGGGTCGAAGCCGAGCGCCCCCGACAGGAAATCCATACCGAGATTGGTGCCGCCGCTCGATTTCAGCAGCCCCTGCACCTCCTGGTCGGGCTCGCCGAGCCCCAGCACCGGGTCGAGGACGACCGTCACCAGCCCCGGCACCCGCAGCCCCAGCCGCCGGGCCAGTTCACCGCAGACGACCTCGGCGACGAGCGTCTTACGGCCCTGTCCCGCACCGGTGAACTTCACGACGTACGCCCCGAGATCGTCGGCCTCGACGAGCCCCGGCAGCGAACCCCCTTCACGCAGGGGCGTGATGTAGCGGGTCGCGGTGACCTCTTTCAGCATGTCCCCAGGCCACCCGTCTCTTCACCAGCGGTTCGTCCGTCGCTTCCGGTCTCCGGCACGAAGCGAGCATAGTGACCGAGGACGGCCGCCCATGGCCCCGGCCGCTGCTGTTCGCCGCGCGCCGAGTGTGCGTTTCCTCGTGCCGAGTGTGCGTTTCCTGTGGATACCCGCCCCGCCTGAACGGCGCGCGCGAAGGGTTCGTATCTTCGAACGGATCCAAAAACGCCTCCGGAAGGAAACGCCAGCATGAGCAGCGCCTCGCTTCAGCCCGCATCGGGACCGGCTCGTCGTACGGTCATGGCGGCGGCCGGCGCAGCGGGGCTCACCGCCGCGCTGACCGCGTGCGGGTCCGAGGACGACTCGTCCGGCACCGCGCTGGCGAAGACCTCCGACATCCCGGAGGGCGGCGGCAAGATATTCGCGGACCATGGTGTGGTGGTCACTCAGCCGACGGCGGGCACGTTCAAGGCGTTCTCGTCGAAGTGCACCCACGCGGGCTGTGCGGTGACCGGTATCACCGACGGCGTCATCACCTGCCCCTGCCACAAGAGCGAGTTCTCGGTGGCCGACGGCAGCGTGAAGAAGGGCCCCGCGACCCAGGCTCTCGCCGCCGAGTCGATCAAGGTGTCCGGGGACTCCATCACGCTCGCCTGAGCCTCCGCCCTCCGCCTTCCGACCTCACCCCCGCCCGGCACGGCGGGGCCGCTTGAGGCAGGCCAGCACCTCGTCGCTGGTCACGACCGTGGCGACCAGCGCGAGGGTGTTGCGGATCATCGCGGCGGTGTAGTCGGAGGGCACCCCCGCGATGGCGTCCTTGGGCACCACGACGGTGTATCCCCGGTTCACGGCGTCGAACACGGCGTTGGGGATGGCCACATTGGCGGAGACCCCGGTCACGATCAGGGTGCGACAGCCCAGGTTGCGGAGCAGGGCGTCGACATCGGTGCCCTGGATCGGCGACAGTCCGTGCAGCCGCCGTACGACGAAGTCCTCGTCGGCGACCTCGATCGGCGGTGCGACGCGTACCGCGGTGGTGCCCGAGAGCTGCTGGACGGGGAGTCGTTCGGCGGCGCGGAACAGGCGCGCGTTGTGGTTCGCGCCCCGGCCGTCCGGACGGCGTTCGGCGATGGCGTGGATCACCTGGACGCCGGTCTCGTGGGCGGCGGCGACCAGCCTCGCGACCTGGGCGAGCGCGCCCGACGACCGCGCCTCCCTGGCGAGTTCGGGCAGCGCGCTGTCCGGTCCGACGACGCCCTGCTGGCACTCGACGGTGAGCAGGACCGTGGTCGCGGGGTCGAGGAGTTCGCTGAGCTGTTCGTGAGACGGCATGGCGTTCCTCCATTTTCTTTTCTGACGTTGTGCCAGAGGATCACCTCTGACACAACACGGGAGAACCGAACGAACTGAACGAACCGAACGAACTGAATCAAGAGGGGGACCGCATGACCGCCACCCAACGCCGCGGCCGGAAGATCATGATGACACCGGGCGAACTGGACGAGTTCCTGACGACCCAGCGCACATGCCGGGTCGCCACCGTGTCGGCCGAGGGCGCTCCGCATGTGAGCACGCTCTGGTTCGCCTGGGACGGCACGTCGATGTGGCTGTACTCGGTGGTCCGCAGCAAGCGCTGGACCGACCTGCGCCGCGATCAGCGGGTCGCGATCGTCGTGGACACCGGCGAGGAGTACGACGAACTGCGCGGCGTGGAGCTGTCCGGAACCGTCGAGTTCGTCGGCGAGTTTCCGCGCACCGGAGAGCTCCGAGCCGAACTCGACGTCCCGGAGACCCTGTTCGCCCGCAAGAACTTCCACCTGGACGAAATGCCCCACGACGGCAGACACGCCTGGATCCGCCTCACCCCGGAAAAGATCGTCTCCTGGGACTTCCGCAAACTGCCGCCGCAGTAAAGTTCCAGCCCGTCCGGCGTTTGAGGACAAGGCCCGTTCAGGGCCGTAGCGGGGGTCTGGGGGCGGCAGCCCCCAGGGATGGGAAGGGTAGGGGCGGCGGGGGCGAAACCCTCACGACGCGCACCCCACCCCCCGCCCCGCCACCCGCAACGCCTCCACGGCCGCCCGGATCGACGGCCGCCGATCCGCATCGGCCCGCCAGACCACATACACATGCCGCCGCACCCGCTGCCGCAGCGGCACGGTGACAACCCCCGCAGGCACAGGATGCCGCCCCAGCAACGGCGCGATGCACACCCCGAGCCCCGCCGCGACCAGCGCCAGCTGCGTATGCGTCTCCGCCGCACGATGCCCGATGCACGGCTCCACCCCCTTGGAGCGCAGCGTGAACATCAGCCACTCGTGGCAGAACTCGCCCTCGCCCCAGGTGATCCACTCGTCCTCGGCGAACTCCTCGAGGTCCACCTCGCTCCGCCCGGCGAGCGGATGGCCGGCCGCCATAGCCACGTCCGCCGGGTCGTCGAGGACCGGCGCCTTCACCAGACCGTCGGGCAGCGCCAACGGCTTGTTGTACCAGTCGAGCACGACCGCCAGGTCCAGGTCTCCGCGCACCACTCCGGCGACCCCGGCCTCCGGTTCCAGCTCGCACGAACGCAGCCGCAACCCGGGGTGCTCCGCACGCAGGGTCGCGAGCGCGGCCGGGAACAGCCCGCGCGCGGCGGTCGGGAACGCCGACAGCCGCAACTCCCCCACCACCTTGCCGCGCTGCGCCTCCAGGTCCGACTGGGCGAGCTCGACCTGGGACAGGATGCGCGCGGCATGGTCGGCGAGCAGTCGTCCGGCGTCGGTGAGCCGTACGCCCCGCCCGTTCTTGGCGAGGAGCTGCTGCCCCACTTCCCGCTCCAGCTTGGACAGCTGCTGCGAGACGGCCGAAGTCGTCACATGCAGCCCTTCGGCCGCCCCGCTGACCGAGCCGTGCCGTGCGAGGGCGTCGAGGGTGCGCAGGCGCTCCAGGTTCAACATGTAAGCAATGCTACGAGAATTAGTGGAGAACTACCCACCTACGCTACGAAATCAACATCGCGATCACAGAAGCGCGAAGCGACCACACCCGCCCCCCACCCCCGATACCTCAGACATAGGTACGCGCCCCCACCGGCCCCACCGCCGAGGCGATCGCGTCCGCCAGCGTCCCCGTCTCCTCGCGCGTCAGCGTCGCGACGGTCACGCGGATACCGGACGGCGCGTTCATACGGAACCGCGCGCCGGGGGCGACGGCCCAACCGGCGTGCAGCAGCCGGGCGACCGCGCCGGTCTCGTCCGGGACCGGGATCCACACGTTCAGTCCACTGCGCCCGTGGGCGGCGACCCCGCGCAGCGCGAGCGCGTCGATCAGCGCGTCCCGGCGCCGCCCGTACGCCGCAGCGACCGCTCGCGCGTCCAGCGCGTTGTCGGACCACAGCCGTACGACCGCCCGTTGCAGCAGCCGGCTGACCCATCCGGGCCCGAGCCGCTGCCGCCCCAGGACACGGTCGACGGTGACGGCGTCCCCCGTGAGGACGGCGAGGCGCAGGTCGGGCCCGTACGCCTTGGCGACCGAGCGGACGAACGCCCAGTGCCCGGTGGCCCCGGCCAGCGGATGGAGGGGCTGGTCGACGATCCGGTAGCCGTGGTCGTCCTCGACGAGCAGGGTCTGCGGGTACTCGCGGAGCACGGCACGCAGGGCACGCGCGCGCGTGGCGCTCAGCACGGCCCCGGTCGGGTTCTGGGCGCGGTCCGTGACGATCAGCGCCCGCGCCCCGCCCGCCAGCGCCCGCCGTACCCCTTCGGCGAGTGGACCCTCGTCGTCGACACCCACCGGGACCATGCGGAGTCCGAGGGCCGGCACGAGATCCAGCAGCCCGCCCCAGCCGGGGTCCTCGACGGCGACGGTGTCACCGGGCTTGAGATGTACGGCGAGGACGCGCTCGATGCCGTCCAGCGCGCTGGAGGTGACGGCGAGGGGGCCGTCCGGCACGCCGTCGGCGTCGAGGTCGGCGCGGGCGATCCGGGCCAGCTCCGGTTCGACGGTGGCGTCTCCGTAGAGCACCGGCGCCCGGTCGCCCTGCTCGCCCGCCGCCGCGAACGCCGCCGCCAGTGACGGCAGCAGTTCCGGATCGGGGTTGCCGTGCGCCACGTCCCGCACCCCGGCCGGTACCTCCACACGGATGTACTCGCGCCCGGTGGTGGCCGGCTTGGAGCGCACCCGGCTGCCTCGCCGCCCATGTGTCTCGATGACCCCGCGTTCCCGCAGCGTGCGATAGGCGGCGGCGACGGTATTGGGATTCACCCCGAGCCGCTCGGCCAACTCCCGCATGGGAGGCAGCAGTTGCCCCGGCTCCAGCTCCCCGGCACCCACCGCGCGTTCGACGCTCGCGGAAATCTCTGCTGCGCCCCGACCCTGGATCGGATATTCTCCTAGCACAACATTAATTATGCACTAGTGCAATAACCATGGCAAGGAGACCGGCGATGTCGGGGACCGCGCAGGACGACGCTCGCACCACACAGGACGCCATAGGGGAAGGGACGGCGACGGCATCGCGAGAGGCCGGCCCGTCGTCCCCGCAGCCCACGACCGACGCCTACGCGCCCACCGACCGCACGGTCCCCACCCGCTCAGCCAAGAGGGCCTCGTACGACAAGGAGTCGGTGCACGCGATCCTCGACGCGGGCTATGTGTGCCACCTCGGGTTCGTGAGGGACGGCGCGCCCGTCGTGCTGCCGACGCTCTACGGTCGACTCGGCGAACGCCTGTACGTGCACGGTTCGACGGGCTCGCGCCCGCTGCGGATGACCGGCCAGGCCGACCCCGGTCTGCCGGTCTGCCTGACGGTCACGCACGTGGACGCCCTGATCCTGGCCCGGTCCGCCTTCCATCACTCGATCAACTACCGCTCGGTGGTCGTCCACGGCATCGCCCACCAGGTGACGGACCCCGACGAGAAGCGCCTGGCCCTGGACGTCCTGGTCGACCACGTCGTGGCCGGCCGCTCGGCCGACTCACGGCCCGCCAACGCCAAGGAACTGGCGGCCACCGCCGTGATCCGCATCGACCTCGACGAGGTCTCCGCGAAGGCCCGCACCGGCGGGGTGAACGACGAGCCCGAGGACCTCGCACTCCCCCACTGGGCCGGCGTGGTCCCCCTGCGCCAGGGGTACGAAACCCCGCTCGCCGACGCCGAGTTGGCGCCCGGCACCCAGCTTCCCGACTACCTCGAGGCCCTCTGATCCCGATGCTGATCCACCCCTGGGACGCGCCGCGCGACGACGCGGAGTGGCAACAGTGGCTGTCGGTCCACGACTTCGGCCAGCTCGCGGTGAGCGGCCTGCCGGGCGAGGCGCCGTACGTCCAGCCACTGCACTTCGCGTACGACGCCGAGCGCCTCGAAGCGGTCACCCATCTGGCCCGCCCGAACCCCCTCTGGCCCGCGCTGGAGAGAAACCCGGTCGTACTGCTCAGCGTGGTCGACGACTACGCGTTCATCCCCGGACCGTGGCAGGCCGCGCCGGACGGACCGTCCGAGCACGGCACGCCGACGAGCGTCTACGCGGCCGTCCAACTCCGGTGCACGGCCCACGTCGTGGACGACCCCACCGAGAAGGCCGCCCTGCTCAACCGCCAGATGAGCCACTTCCAGCCGGAGGGCGGCTCGGCGCGGGTGGCGAGGGACGAGGAGCCGTACGGCCGGATGCTCGCCGGTATCCGCGGCATCAGGCTCGAAGTGACGGACGTACGGGCGAAGTTCAAGTACGCCGAGAAGAAGCCGACGGAGGTCCAGGACCGTATCGCGGCCGGCCTGGCGGCACGCGGCGGACCACGGGACGCGGCGGCGCTGGCGATTCAACGACGCAGGCGGGGGCTGTAACGAGATTCCGCCCTCCGCTCCGCACCTCCATCCACACCAGCAATCTCACCGGCACCCCCGCTCCCACCCCCACCCACACGCGCACCCGCACCCCGGGTCTCCGCCACCGCGAGCCCCGCCGTCGCGCCCAGCATCAGCAGGGTGCCCAGGACGGTCGCCGTCGTCAGCCGCTCGTCGAGCAGCGCGACGGCGAGGAACGCCGCGCTCACCGGTTCCAGGAGCATGATCACGGAAACCGTCGCCGCGCGGACGACGGCCGCCCCGGCGAAGTACAGCCCGTACGCCAGAGCCGTCGGGACGGCGGCGACGTACACCAACAGGCCGACGAGTCGCAGATGGTCGTCGGTCTGCGGCAGGAGGCCCTCGGCGAGCCCGAACGGCAGCAGGCACAGCGTCGTGACGCCGAAGGCCCTGACGGCCGTACCGAAGGCGTCCGTCGCTCCCGCCCGCCCCCACCACCGGGTGAGGAGGGTCATCACGGCGTAGCCGAACGCCGACAGCACCGCCCATGCGACACCCGCCGGCCGCAGCTCACCGCCACCGCCACCGCCGCCGCCACCCAGCACGAGCACGGCGAGCCCGGTGAGCGCCCCGGCGACCGCGAGGATCCCGCCCGCCCCCAGCCGCTCGCCCATGGTCAGCCGGGCGCCCAGCGCGATGAGGACGGGCCCGGCGCCCAGCGTGACAACGGTGGCGACCGCGAGGCCGGTGGCCTGGACGGACGCGAAGTACGCGGTCTGGAAGACGGCGAGCGAGATTCCGGTGACCCCGGCGCGGACGGCCTTACGGCGCCCCGACTCGAGGTCTGTGGCCGTACGGCGGCGCAGTGAACGGGCGAGGATCAGCAGCACGAAGCCACCGGCGCAGCGCCAGAAGGAGAGGGCGACAGGGCCCATCTCACTCGTCCGGTAGACAAGGGAGGCGGCCGCGCCCGCGGTGCCCCAGGCGGCGCCGGCGACGGTCAGGAAGAGCAGGCCTCGCCCGATTGGCAAGCCGGAAACGTGATTCGACACGGGAGTCTCTCCGCAGCCGCGCGGAGACACACCCAAAGAGCGCCCACCGCGCGGAAGTTGACGAAAGGACCCGGGCCCTCTGGGCTCCACGGATCCTCGGACCTCGTCTGCGGGCAGCGCCGTTCAGCCCGACGTGGACACAGGAAGACGTCGGACAGGTTCTCCGGGAAGCCCGCTCAGGCGGCCGGAGGCGGAAGGACGAGTACGCGCGCGTGCATGATCGCGACCCTAGGCGGCGGTACGGGGGGCCGCCACCTCTTTTTCGGGCCCCCGGGCGACCGGCTCCGCCGACCCCTTGGCGGGCGTGGACGACTGTGCGATGAACGCGCCCAGGAGCACCACGGCGCCCCCGACGATCTGCGGCGCCGACAGATGCTCGCCCAGCAGCACCCAGGCCAGCACGGTGGCGATGACCGCCTCGAGACAGGCCACGACCCCGGCGACCTGCGGCGACAGCCGCCGCACGGAGACCACACCGGTGACGTACGCGACGACCGTGGCGACCAGCACGAGCCAGCCGAGCAGCAGCCCGGCGGCGACGGGTGTGCCGTCCATATGTGCGCTTCCGGCGAGCACGGACCACTCCATCTGCCAAGGACGCGCCACGACGGTCAGCACGAGGGTGCCGACGAGAAGGCCGTACGCGATGACACCGAGGGGGTCGGGTGCCTCGTTCCCCGCTTCGCTGCCCTGGTCGGACAGGACGAAGTAGCAGACCTGGCAGCAGGCGGCGGCAAGGGCGAGCAGCAGCCCCGTCGCGTCGAAGCCGATCCCGGACCACACCTCCACGACACAGGCGAGCCCGCCGACGGCGAGGACGACCCCGAGCGCCGCGGCACGGGTCACGGGCCGCCGCTGGACGAACCGCACCCAGCCCAGCACGAGGGCGGGTGCGAGGTACTCGACGAGCAGGGCGACACCGACGGGAATCCGGGATATCGCGGCGAAGTAGCAGGCCTGGACGCCGGCCACGGCGAGCAGCCCGAACCCGGCGAGCAGCGCGGGCCGACTCCGGACCAGGGCGCGGTGCCGTACGGCCAGGGGCAGCATCACGAGCGCGGCGCCCGCCACGCGCAGCCACACGACGTGCAGCGGATCGAGGCCCGCCTCGATCAACGGCTTGGCCGCGACCCCGGACCCCCCGAACGCAACCGCCGACAGCAGCGCGAGCCCGAGCCCGACACTCCTGCCCCGACCGACCTCACCACTCACTGACGTACCCACCGGCCCATGATGGCAGGAGATGACATGACCGTCACCCCCATTGACACCTGTCTCACCAACCGGACGAGCCCACAGCCCGACGGGCCGAACCCAGGGACCCGAGGACGCGCGCGCCAAACGGGGTCCACAGGCCGGACGAGCCCACGGGCCAAACGGGCCCACCGACCGGACGAAGCGCGCACACCGGACGGGGTTCACAGGCCGGACGGCCCACCGACCGGACGGGGTTCACAGGCCGGACGGCACACCGACCGGACGGACGCACCGACCGGACGAAGCGCGCGCACCAGACGAGGTTCACGGGCCGGACGGCCCACGGGCCAGACAGGCCCACCGCCCGGCGGAGCGCGCACACCGGACGGGGTTCACGGGCCGGACGGCACAGCGACCGGCCGGACGCACCGACAGGACGAAGCGCGCGCGCCGGACGGGGTTCACGGGCCTGATGGCCCACCCACTGGACGTGCTCACGGGTTAGCGGGCCCACCGACCGGAGGAGGCGCGCACCGGACGGGGTTCACGGGTCGAACGGCCCACCGCCCGGACGAGCCCACCGACCGGTCGGGCCCACGGGCCGGACGGGCCCACGGGCCGGACAACCCACCGCCCGGACGGGCCCACGGGCCGGACAACCCACCGCCCGGACGAGCCCACCGACCCGACGGCCCCTCGGGCTGGACGGGCCCACCGGTCAAACAGGCCCACCGGCCAAACAGGCTCGCGCGCCGAACGGGCTCGCGCCCGATGAGGTTCACGGGCCGGACTGCGCTCACGGCCCGTCGAGCAGCTCCGCCTCCTCGGCCGTCGTCCACGCCCGGGAGTACTCCTCCCACCCCGCCGCAGTCAGTCCGACGTGGCGCAGCCGCGTCAGCAGCTCCCCCGCGTCGACGCCCGCCCGCCCCAGCACCTCGACGGCCCGGGACTGCGGATCACCGACGATCGCCGCGAGCAGATCGATCCCGCGGGCCCGTGCGTCGCCCCGCCGCCCGGCCCGCTCGCACGCCTCCTCCAGCGCCCCCGCCGCGACCGGCGACCAGCCGGCCGCACCTGACGCACCCGCCACCCCCGGCAGCACGGGCAGCGCCCCGGAGTCCTCGACTGAGCTCTGCCAGCGCAGTCCGTAGCCGATGCTGCGCTGCACGAGATAGCCGAGCAGCCGCGCGACCTGCGGATCGCCGCCCTCGAACACCACACGAACCTCGGGATCGGACTCCAGGAGGGTGTGCAGCAGATGGGCCGTGTCGATCTGCCGGTCCCCGTCCCGCAACGCACGTCTGCGCGCGCCCGCGACCACCGCTGCCAGCTCTGCGGTGAGCCTGGCATCGTTGTCCACGCGGAGCGCACCGTGCTCAGTGGTCGACTGCCGGGGTATACGGGGCTTACGGGGTTGCACATCTCCCACCCCACCAGCCCCCGCCGATCCGGTCATCCTCGCTGCGCACCATTTCCGGGTCCCACGAGGGGTGTGCATCGCACGCGCAATCTCCTCCTTACGGATGACATCACGCCGCTCCCGCACGAATTCGCCACGAGGTCGACGAAGTCGACGCAAGGGGCGCCCGCACCCTATTCCGCGCGCCCCGGGCGCAACCAGGGCACGCCCGCGCACGTCCCAGACCAACATGGAGAGCACGTGCTGGCTGGTGGCGCTGCCGGCCACGGACGGCAGACAGTACGTGTACCGGGTGTACGCCCCGGAGGACGCACTGCTCGCCGACCTGTTCTGGGAGGCATGGCACTGCCACGACGAAGGCCCCTACCCGCGCGCGTGGGACGTGTTCGACGCGGCGGTGATACGGCGGGTGGACAGAGGCCGCGACCCCGACAGCAGAACCTGACGACTCGTCAGTATTGAATGTTCCAGCCCTTGCGGCTACGTTCCGCGACACCGCAGCCCGAGACACAGAGGTGGTCGCATGGCCGAAATAAGCGCGGAGGCACGCATCCAGGCACCGGCGGAGAAGATCTGGACGCAGCTGACGGACTGGACGGCGTACGGGGCGTGGAACGCGACCCACACGAGCTTCCCGAAGGGCGGCCCCTCCGCGCTGGAGGTCGGCGGCACCTTCGAGGAGAACATGAAGCTGATGGGTTTCCCGGCCGAGGTCGAGTGGACCATCGCGGAGTTGGAGCCCGCCCGCACCCTGGCCATCAGGGGCAAGGGCCCGATGGCGGTGAACGTCGCGACGCGCTACACCCTCACCCCCGACGGCGACGCCACGACGGTCCGCATCGACGGCGAGTTCACCGGCGCGGCCGTCTCGCTCATGGCCGGCAAGCTGAAGGACTCGGGCACGGCCGCCCTGAACGAGTCGCTGCGCAAACTGGCCGGCCTGGTGAGCTGAGCAGGTCCGCAGCCGCCGTACGACGACAGAAAGGCGCCCCGCGGACACTTCCGCGGGGCGCCTGCGCGCACTGGGGGACGTACCGCCGGGGGCGGACAGGTCTCCGAGGGCGGCGGCCCATCAGTCTTCGTCGGCAAGGATCAGATACAGCTTCTTGCGCGCTTCGTTGATCACGGAGAGCGCCTTCTCGCGCTGCTCCTTGCTGCCCGTCTTCCAGACCTGGCCGAAGGCCTCCATCAGACCGAAGCCGGCCTGGCGGATGTCGTTCAGCGCCTCCCAGTCCATGCCGCGCCCGGCCTCTTCCCAGGGGGCGTCGGGGCCTTCGTCGGCCGCGGTGCGGCCGGACTCGGTGAGCGCGAACAGCTTCTTGCCGCCCTCGCTCTCACTGGCGATCAGGCCCTCGTCCTCCAGCAGTTGGAGGGTGGGGTAGACCGAGCCGGGGCTGGGCTTCCAGGCCCCTCCGCTGCGCTCGGCGATCTCCTGGATCATCTCGTAGCCGTGCATGGGCCGGTCCTTGAGCAGGGCCAGGATCGACGCGCGGACATCACCGCGCCGCGCCCTGCCCCGCGGTCCGCCCCGGCCGCCGCGCCCGCCCCAGGGCCCCGGACCGAAGCCCGGACCGAAGCCGGGACCGCCGGGACCGCCAGGACCGGGTCCGAAGGGACCGAAGGCGGACCGCCGCCCCTCGAAGCCGCCACGCCGGAATTTGTCTCCATGGGAATGCATCGCAACCACTCCGTTCGTTTGTCTTGTCGTTGATCTGTCGCGATGCGTCAACGATATATCGAGATAGCTCATCCGACAACCCCCGGAAAGAAGTGACCCAGGCCACAGTAGAAACGCGAGCGTTTCGATAGCGACGGGAGCTAGGCTGACGACAGCTGAAGTGAACGAAACAGTTTCGTACAAGGAGGGTGCCCCCCATGGCCTCCGTACTCGTCGTACACCGCCAGACCCTGCAGCGTCTCGGCCTGCGCATGCTGATCGCGGCCGAGCCCGATCTGACCGTCGTCGGCGAGGCGACGAACGGCGCCGACGCCGTTCGTATGAGTGCCGCGCTCCGGCCGGACGTCGTGCTGATGGACAGCCTCGTGGTCGACACGGACGGGGTGGACGTCATCCGCCGCATCAGCCGGCCCCCCACCCTGCTCCCGGTCCCCGAGCCCGCGAGAGTCGCGGGCGACTCCCCGCGCGTACTGGTCCTGACCCCCACCGACCACGAGCGGCACGCCTACGCGGCCCTGCGGGCCGGAGCCGGCGGGTTCCTTCCCCAGGGCGCGACCCCGGAGGAACTGATCGCCGCCGTCCGGATCGTGGCCGCCGGTGACGCCGTCACGACGCCCGCCCTCACCCGCGCGCTCATCGACACCGTCCGGCACGAGCGCACCTTCGGCTCACTCGAACGCGAGAGCGAGCTCCACGCACTCACCAGCCGTGAGCGCGACGTCCTGACCGCGGTCGCCGCCGGCTGGTCCAACACCGAGATCGCCGCCCGCCTGTGCATCTCACCTACGACGGTCAAGTCCCACGTCAGCCGCATCCTCGCCAAGATCGGCGCACGCGCGCGCGTGCAAGCGGTGGTCTTCGCCTACGAGTCCGGCCTGGTACGGCCGGCCGCGACGGCGGCCTGACGCTCCCGGCCCCCGGAAGCCACCGCCCCTCGGCGCCAGCCACCGCCCCTCGGCGCCGGGCCCGTCCAGGTCCACCGGCCGCCGAATCAGGTCCAGCGCCCCGAAATTGGCCTTGGTCCGTCACCCCTCCGCCCGTCTAGCGTCACCCCATGCGCATTCGAATCGTCGACGCCTTCACCGACCGCCCGTTCGCCGGCAACCCGGCGGGCGTCATGCTCCTCGACGCCTTCCCGGACGACACCCGGCTGCAGCGGATCGCCCTTGAGGTCAACCACGCCGAGACGGCGTTCGCCCACCGCCTGCCCGAGGGCGGCGAGGCCGACTGGGCGCTGCGCTGGTTCACCCCGGCCGCCGAGGTCGCCATGTGCGGCCACGCCACGCTGGCCACGGCCCACGTCCTGCACACCACGGGCGCCCACTCGGGACCCGTACGGTTCGCCACCCTGAGCGGCGTCCTCAGCGCGACGCCCCACGAGGACGGCTCGATCACCCTCGACTTCCCGACGGCCCCCCTCACCCGCGTCGAGCCTCCCGCCGGGGTCGCCGAGGCCCTGGGCGCCGAGCCGCTCACGGCCTTCGACACCGGCCCGAACATCGGTGACCTGCTGATCGAGGTCGCCGACGAGAAGACAGTCCTGGGCCTCACCCCCGACCTCAGGGCTCTCGCCGCCCACTCGGAACGCGGTGTCATCGCCACCGCCCGCGCCGAAAACCCGGCCGACGGCTACGACTTCGTCTCGCGCTGCTTCTTCCCGCGGATCGGCATCGACGAGGACCCTGTCACCGGCAGCGCCCACACGGCCCTGGCCCCCTACTGGTCCGAGCGCCTCGGCCGCCCCGACCTCACCGGTCTCCAGGCCTCCGCCCGCACCGGCCTGGTCCGCACCGAACTCCGCGGCGACCGCACCCTGCTGACCGGCCGAGCTGTCACGACCATCGAGGGCGACCTGCTCGTCTGAGAACGCTGCCCACTCACGCGGTGGGCAGCCACCCCACCTTCCCCGCCAGCAGCGCGTACCCCACGAACGCTCCGATGTCGAGCAACGAGTGCGCGACGACCAGGGGGCCCACCCGCCCCCACCGCCGGTAGAGGTACACGAACACCACCCCCATCACCATGTTGCCGATGAACCCGCCGATGCCCTGGTACAGGTGGTACGACCCGCGCAGTACGGAACTGGCCACCAGCGCCGTCCCCGGGGTCCAGCCCAACTGCTTCAGCCGGCGCAGCAGATAGGCGACGACGATGACCTCCTCCAGTACGGCGTTCTGCACCGCCGAGAGGATCAGCACCGGGTACTTCCACCACACCTCGGGAAGCGCCTCCGGGACCACCGTCAGATTGAAGCCGAGGCCACGGGCCGCGAGGTAGAAGGCGATTCCGCTGCTGCCGATCACCGCCGCGACGGCGGCCCCGCGGCCGAGATCGGGCCAGGGCCGGGTCCGGTCGAAGCCCAGCGTCCGCAGCCCCTCCCCCTCGCGCAGCAGGAAGTGCGCGACCAGGGCGACCGGGACCAGCGCCGTCGTGATGCCGAAGAGCTGCCAGGCGAGATCGAGCCATGGGCGGCCGGGGGCCGCCGAGGCGTTGAGGGTGGCCGCCTGCTCCTTGAGGCCGCCCGGTTTCGTGACCGATCCGACAAAGCTGATCAGGGCGGAGACCCCACTCGCGCCGAGCGAAAGCCCCAGAACCAACAGCGTCTCGTCCCGAAGAATCCGTCGCGACGGTTGCTCCTCAGGGATAGAACCAGCCACCTGCACCCGTGCCTCCAGTTGCGTCATCCCGCCGCGTCCGGAGTACCTCCCCTCACCGGGGAAGGAGACCACCGTCGCGTGGGACGTCACAGCTTGCCCGATCGACCTGAGACGGACATGAGCGGCCCCCGTGCGGCGCGGTACGGGTACGGTCCGGGCCCGGACAGGAGGCGGCTCGGAGCGGGTACCGGCGCCTGGAGGTCACGCCGTCCCTGGGCGGGCGATCACCCCAGCGGCACCGGTTTCGGCAGGCCCACCGGCCAGGTGTGCACCGGCTCCCCGAGGTGCATCAGCTCGCTGTAGCGCCGGGTGGTCGCCGCCAGCGCGGCCTCCCTGGACAGCCCCTTCTCCAGCGCCCGGTGGAAGGTGGCCGCCTGCCAGGACGCTCCATTGGCCCGGCGCCGGCACCGCTCCTCGATCACCCCGAGGTACAGGTCCCGGTCGGCGGGCTCGACCCCCCACGCGTCGAGGCCGGCCGCGGCGAGCGGCAGCAGTTCGTCCCGTACGAGGTGCACGACGTCGACCTCGGCCGTGCCGCCGAACCGGCCGTGCCGTGGCCACTGGAGCCGCGCGTCGATGCCGTACCGGCAGGCCGCGTCGAAGTTGGCGGCGGCCGCCTCGAAGGGCAGCCGGGTCCACACGGGCCGCGACTCGTCGGCGAGCGCCCGGACGACCCCGTAGTAGAAGGCCGCGTTGGCGATCACATCCGTGACGGTGGGCCCGGCGGGCAGCACCCGGTTCTCGACCCGCAGATGCGGAACGCCGTCCGCGATGCCGTAGACCGGGCGGTTCCACCGGTACACGGTGCCGTTGTGCAGGACGAGTTCGCCGAGCTTCGGCACACCTCCGGCGTCGAGGACGCTCAACGGGTCCTCGTCGTCGCAGATCGGCAGCAGCGCCGGGTAGTAGCGCAGGTTCTCCTCGAAGAGGTCGTACGCCGACGAGATCCACCGCTCCCCGAACCAGGTGCGCGGCCGTACGCCCTGCGCCTGGAGCTCCGGCGGACGGGTGTCCGTGGACTGTGTGAACAGCGGGGGCCGCGACTCCCGCCACAGCTCACGGCCGAACAGGAAGGGCGAGTTGGCGCCGATCGCGACCTGCACGGCGGCGATCGCCTGCGCCGCGTTCCACACATCGGCGAACCGCGCCGGCGTGACCTGGAGATGCAGTTGTACGGAGGTGCAGGCGGCCTCCGGAGCGATGGACTTCGACGTGCACGACAGACGCTCCACCCCGTCGATGTCGAGGGTGAAGTCCTCACCGCGGGCCGCCACGATCTGGTCGTTGAGCAAGGCGTAACGGTCGACGTCGGAGAGGTTGGAGGAGACCAGGTCGTCCCGGCCGAGCGTCGGCAGGATGCCGATCATCATGATCCCCGCGTCGACCTCGTTCGCCTTCCGATGGGCATACGCCAGGGACGTACGGAGCTCTTCGGCGAGCCGGTCGAATACTCGGCCGCCGAGGCGGTGGGGGGCGATGTTGACTTCCAGATTGAACATGGCGAGTTCTGTTTGGAAATCGCGGCTCGCGATCCTTTCGAGTACTTGCCCATTCATCATTTTCGGCATGCCGTCGGGCCCTACGAGATTCAGCTCGATCTCCAGACCCAGCAGATTCTTCGGGCGGTCGAACCGCTTCTCGGCCAGCAGTCGCTCCAGCCCCGTCAGACACTGCCGGAGCTTGCCGCGATAGCGCCGGCGATCGGACAGATCGAACTGCCCCGCCACGACCTTCTCCCCCATCGGAAGCGTCCCTCCTCGAATGGGCAGGCCGAAGACCGGCCGCTGATGTCCCGGGTCAGGTGGGATGATGCCCACCCGACGCGATCGATAACGCCCCGTGCGCCACCGTCACCCGCTACGCTGCTCGACGTGTCCGGCGGCACATTCGTCCGGCATGAAGCGACGGACGGTGCGGCCCGGGTACCCCCGACAGATTCGCGCAATCTCGAACTCGTGAGAAACGTCGACGACAATTGGCCGACCGTACTTCGGCGCGTATACCGAGGTCATCGCCGCGCAGCGGGCCGGGAATCGGAAAAAACACCACGCAACACCGACCGAACAGACTCTTGCTCTTCACGCGGAAAACAGTTAGACGAAACACAGTGTGAACACGTGTCGTATAAACTCCGCGAACAAGGCAGAGAGTCGGCGCCCGGGACCTGGATCCTGCCGTCCAGGTGACGTACGACAGGCCGCACCCCGTCGCCTCACCCGGCCCCCGCCTCTTTGACCCAGAGACTTCGAGAGCTGACAGCGCCGTCCGCCCCCGCCCTCGCGCCACCTTGCCTGTCGAATGAGAGGCGTTCCGCCATGCCGCTGCATGTCCCCCCGGCACCCGCCCCCGCACTGCGCGCCGTCCTCACCGCACTCAGTTCACCCACCGCCGTCCGCGAGGCACCGACCCCGTCCCTCCGCGCGGCCCAGGGGCCCACCACTCCCGAGCTGCCGCTGCCCGTACACGTCCTGGACCGGATCACCCCCGCCGGGGCGTCCGCCAGCCGACTGACCGGGTGGCGCTTCCTCATCCGCAGCGGGGACCGCGCGGTGGCCGCCGCCGAGACCATGCTGACCCCCGACGGCTGGGCCTTCTCGCACTTCTTCGAAGGGCCCTACATCGCCTCCACCGAGCGAGCCCTGCGCCAGGCCGAGACCATGAAACAGCCCTACCAGGCGCGACTGCTGTCCGTTCCCGAGCTGTACATGCTCACACTCTGGCTGCACGGCGACATCACCGCCGACGGAGCCGAGGGCCACCTCGCCGCCACCGACCTCCTCGTCCCGCTGGCCCCGGCCCCGCCCGGCATCGCCGCCCACCGTCCGCACCGGGTCGCCGAACTGCTCCCGGTGTTGACCCATCGGGTGACTTCGGCCCCGCTGCTCAGTTCCCCCGCCTGACCGCACACGACACGACACTCTCCGTATTCCCTTGTGCCCCGTCACCGAATTCCCGGCGGCGGGGCGCATTGCTCTTTCGCGCACCATTACGCTCGTACGAGCCATTAAGGGTTTTCGGCCCGACCGGACTAGCCCCATCCGGCCACCAGGAACCACCCAAAGGGACAGCCCAGTTGGACTGAACCGGCCGCGCGGGTGATGCGTCTTCAACCTGTGAGAAGCGGTCCAGCCAAATCCCTGCGGATTGACGCCCGTGGGGCAACACTGGGTTCGAACCGATTTACCACAACGGGGAGCGGCCATGAACAGCGCTTCGAGCCGCAAGACAGACACCACAGCCATCTCACACTCGACGACAGAGCGAAAGATCCCACCAATGTGCCAGCATCAGCCACCGTGCCCGACAGCCCACTCCACCGACCGGGAGTCCGCCCGCCTCATGGCGCACCACCCGGAACAGGGATGGAGCCTGCTGTGCAACGGCGTCCTCCTCTTCGAGGACACCGGTGAGCTCCTGCCCGACGGCCAGATCATCGCCCCGCACCGCGCGATGACGGCCGTCTGACGACCGCGGACCGGGCATCCTCCGGACGTCAGGAGCGACTGCCCGAACAGCTGAACAGACGAAGAGGGGCCGGCCCGCAGGAACTCACTGCGAACCGGCCCCGACGCATGTCCGAGGGTCGTTACTCCTGGTAAGCGTCCAGCGGCGGGCAGGAACAGACGAGGTTGCGGTCACCGAAGGCCTGGTCGATCCGGCGCACCGGCGGCCAGTACTTGTCGGCCGCCGAGACCCCGGCCGGGAAGACCGCTTCCTCGCGCGTGTAGGCGTGCGTCCACTCCCCGCCGAGCGCGGCGGCGGTGTGCGGCGCGTTGCGCAGCGGGTTGTCGTCGGCGGGCCAGCCGCCCGTGCCGACCTTCTCGATCTCGCCCCGGATGGCGATCATCGCCTCGCAGAACCGGTCCAGCTCCCCGAGGTCCTCCGACTCGGTCGGTTCGATCATCAGCGTCCCGGCCACCGGGAACGACATGGTCGGCGCGTGGAAGCCGTAGTCGATCAGCCGCTTGGCGATGTCGTCGACGCTCACTCCCGTCGCCTTGCTGATCGGGCGCAGATCGATGATGCACTCGTGCGCTACGAGCCCGCCGGGCCCGGTGTAGAGGACCGGGTAGTGCGGCTCCAGCCGCTTGGCGATGTAGTTGGCGCTCAGCACGGCCACCTGCGTGGCCCGCTTGAGCCCCTCACCGCCCATCAGCCGGACGTACGCCCACGAGATGGGCAGGATGCCCGCCGAGCCCCAGGGCGCCGCCGAGATCGGCCCCACGCCCGTCTCGGGCCCGGCCGCGGGCTGCAGCGGGTGGTTGGGCAGATAGGGGGCGAGGTGCTCCCGCACCCCGACCGGGCCCACCCCGGGGCCGCCGCCGCCGTGCGGGATGCAGAACGTCTTGTGCAGGTTCAGATGCGAGACGTCCCCACCGAAGTGCCCGGGCTTGGCGAGCCCCACCAGCGCGTTGAGGTTGGCCCCGTCGACGTACACCTGACCGCCGGCCTCGTGCACCTGGGCGCAGATGTCGGCGACATGCTCCTCGAACACACCGTGCGTGGACGGGTACGTGATCATCAGCACCGACAGCTCGTCCCGGTACTGCTCGATCTTCGCCCGCAGATCCTCGACGTCGATCTCACCGTCCCCGGCGGTCTTCACGACGACGACCTTCATCCCGGCCATGACGGCACTCGCCGCGTTGGTCCCGTGCGCGGACGACGGAATCAGACACACGGTCCGCTGCTCGTCCCCGTTGGCCCGGTGGTATCCGCGTACGGCGAGCAGCCCGGCCAGCTCGCCCTGCGAACCGGCGTTCGGCTGGAGCGACACCTTGTCGTAGCCGGTGACCTCGGCGAGACGTTCCTCCAGCTCCCGGATCAGCGTCAGATAGCCCTCAGCCTGCTCGGCGGGCGCGAAGGGGTGCAGCTGGCCGAACTCGGGCCAGGTGACCGGCTCCATCTCCGTGGTCGCGTTGAGCTTCATCGTGCAGGAGCCCAGCGGGATCATGCCCCGGTCGAGCGCGTAGTCCCGGTCGGCGAGCCGGCGCAGGTAGCGCAGCATCGAGGTCTCGGAGTGGTACTGGTGGAACACGGGGTGGGTGAGGATCTCGTCGGTGCGCAGCAGCGCCTCCGGCAGCGTGTCCCCGGCGTCGGCGTCGAGCGCCTCGATGTCACCGTCGACCCCGAACGCCGTCCAGACGGCGGCCAGTTGGTCCCGCGTAGTGGTCTCGTCGCAGGAGACGGAGAGCCGGTCGGCGTCGACGACGTGCACATTGACCCCGTGCTCGCGCGCGGCGGCGGCGATTTCGCCGGCCTTCCCGGGCACCCGCGCGGTGAGCGTGTCGAAGTAGGCCCCGTGGACGACCTCGACGCCGCCCGCCGTCAGCCCCGCGGCGAGGATGGTGGCGTACCGGTGGGTGCGCCGCGCGATGATCCGCAGCCCCTTGGGCCCGTGGTAAACGGCGTACATGCCGGCCATCACGGCCAGCAGGACCTGGGCCGTGCAGATGTTGCTGGTCGCCTTCTCGCGGCGGATGTGCTGCTCGCGCGTCTGCAGGGCGAGCCGGTACGCCTTGTGCCCGTCCGCGTCCACGGAGACACCCACGAGCCGCCCGGGCAGGCTGCGCGCGAACTGCTCCCGTACGGCCATGTATCCGGCGTGCGGCCCGCCGAAGCCCATCGGTACGCCGAACCGCTGGGTCGTCCCCACCGCGATGTCCGCGCCGAGCTCACCGGGCGAGGTGAGCAGCGTCAGCGCCAGCAGATCGGCGGCGACGGTGACCACGGCACCGAGCCCGTGCGCCTGGTCGATCACGGGCCTCAGGTCCCGTACGGCCCCGGAGGCGCCCGGGTACTGAAGGAGCACACCGTTGATCTCACGCCCGGCGATGTCGTCCGGAATGCCCGCGCTCAGGTCGGCGACGACGACCTCGACGCCGGTCGGCTCGGCCCGCGTCTCGATGACGGCGATGGTCTGCGGCAGGGCGTCCGCGTCGACGAGGAAGAGGCCCTTCTTGTTCTTGCCCATGCGCCGGGAGAGCGCCATCGCCTCTGCGGCCGCGGTGCCCTCGTCGAGCAGCGAGGCGCCCGAGGTGGGCAGCCCGGTGAGGTCGGCGACCATCGTCTGGAAGTTCAGCAGCGCCTCGAGGCGTCCCTGCGAGATCTCCGGCTGGTACGGCGTGTACGCGGTGTACCAGGCGGGGTTCTCCATCACGTTCCGCAGGATGACCGGCGGGGTGAAGGTCCCGTAGTACCCGAGCCCGATCATGGACCCCAGCACCTGGTTCCGGTCGGCCAGCGACCGCAGCTCGGCCAGCACCTCGGCCTCGGTACGGGCGGCCGGCAGGTCGAGCGCGTCGGCGTTCCTGATCACGTCCGGCACCGCGGCGGCGGTCAGCTCGTCGAGCGAGCCGTAGCCGACCTGCGCGAGCATCTTGGCCCGGTCCTCGTGATCGGGCCCGATATGACGCCGTTCGAAGGGCGTTCCCTGTTCGAGTTCGGCGAGCGGAGTGCGATGGGCGGTCATTACGGAGGCCTCCTGGTCGTCGCGACCTTCGAGGGGCACCCCGGCACGGGTGCCCGAACGGCCTCCCCCTCTGTCATCTCAACCTGAGAGCTTCACCGGACCGCCAACGCGCTGACGTCCCGGTTTTCACCGTCGGTGAGAGCGGAAGCCGTCGACACCCGCTCTTCTTTCCAGAGTGACCTCGTCCGTGCGGTACAGGGGCCTGAGAGATTCCGGGGAGGATTTGCTCCTTCGGCGCCTCCGAGGTTCCGGAGGACTCTCCCGCACAGGGTCAGCAGCCATTGGCCAGCCTATCAGCGGGTCCACGCACAGACCTTCGAGTGGCCGCCTTCCCGAATGTGCTCTTTTGTAGTGCTTACGGATGTTGCGATCCTACGGAGGCGCCGTGCAGACCGACATCGATCCGCGCAACCTGATCGGCCGCAAGGCCTTCGACCGCAACGGCACCAAGATCGGCACGATCGACGAGATCTACCTCGACGACGCCACGGGAGTGCCGGAGTGGGCGGCCATACGGACCGGGCTGTTCAGCAGGGACGCCTTCGTACCCCTGGAGCCCAGCGAACTGGTCGACGGCACCCTGCGCATCCCCTTCGAGCGTGCCCTGATCAAGGACGCGCCCGATTTCGGCGTCGGCCGCCACCTCTCCCCGGAGCAGGAACTCCAGCTCTACCACCACTACGGCCTCGACGTGGCTCCTCCGCCCCCCTTCCCGGACCACGACTTCGGCAGGCTGGCGGGCACGGACGACACCTGACCGGACGACTCCTCAGCCGGACCGCCGGTTCTTCGCGCCGCAGGGGCGACCAGCGGCAGCGGATCCGCCGGCTCCAGCGCGGGATCGTCGGTCCGGAACGTCCGCACCCGCCCGGGCTGCTCCGAGTCCGGCGTCTCGAACCGGACGGTCACCCGCCCCAGCCCGCTCCCCTGCACCCACCCGTGCCCGAAGTCGGCATGCCGTACGTCGTGCCCGGTGGTCCAGCGCCGCTCGGCGGGCGTTTCCGGCTCCTCGACCGGCTCGTGCTCCGCCTCCCCGTCCGGCTCGAGCGCGGCCAGCTCCCCGGCCGCCTGGGCGAACAGATCCTCCTGCGTGTAGTCGGCGAGGCCGCTCACCCCGACCCCGAGCAGCCGGACGCCCCCGGTGGTGTCCACCGCCTCCAGGAGCCGGGCAGCCGCCTCCCGCACCACCGCGGGGTCGTCGGTGGGCCCCCGGAGCGTCTCGGACCGGGTCAGCGTGGAGAAGTCGTACCGGCGCACCTTGAGGACGATGGTCCGCCCGGACAGCCCCGCACCCCGCAATCGCCGCACACACCGGTCGGCCAGCCGCTGCACCTCGGTGCCCACCCGGCCCCGGTCATGGATGTCCACGTCGTAGGTGTCCTCGACCGACACGGACTTGGTCTCCCGCTCGGCCACCACGGGCCGCTCGTCGTGCGCCAGCGCCATCGCGTACAGCGCGTGCCCGTGCGCCTTGCCCAGCAGCCGCACGAGCTCGTCCTCGCCCGCCTCCGCGAGTTCGTCGACCGTGCTGATCCCGGCCCGCCGCAGATGGTCGCCGGTCGCCGGGCCGACCCCGGGCAGGGTCCGCACCGACATCGGCCCGAGCAGCGCCCGCTCGGTCCCGGGTTCGATCACCACCAGACCGTCCGGCTTGGCCTGCTCGGAGGCGATCTTCGCGAGCATCTTGGAGGCGGCGAGCCCCACCGATCCGGTGAGACCCGTGACGGCCCGTATGTCCGCCCGCAGCTTGGCCCCGGCCAGCCGGGCCGACTCCTCGTCCCAGGCCGCCTGTCCGGCCTCCAGATCGACGAACGCCTCGTCCAGGCTCAGGGGCTCCACCAGCGGCGAGAGCGCGTGCAGCAGCGCCATGACCTGCTCGCTGATCGACCGGTAGAAGGCGCCCCGGGGCACGAGATACGCGGCGTTCGGCGCGAGCCTGCGCGCCTGGGCCATCGGCATCGCGGAGTGCACCCCGAAGACCCGGGCCTCGTACGACGCGGTGGCCACCACACCGCGCGGCCCGAGCCCGCCCACGACAACGGCTTTCCCGCGCAGACTCGGCTTGGACGCCTGCTCCGCCGAGGCGAAGAAGGCATCCATGTCGAGATGCAGGATCGTGGGCACGTTTCTCACATCACCGATGCTGCCCTACGCCACTGACAACGGCCCCGGAGGACGGCGGCGCCGAGTCGGGAGTGCCGCTCAGACCGCCCGGTTGCGCCGCCGCGCCAGTTCGTCCGTGGGGTTGTGCCCCACCAGTGTCTCGCCGGTGTCGACGCGTTCGCCGTGCAGCTGCGAGAGAGCGCTTTCCACGTCCCGCCACACCACGCCCACGGCGATACCGAAGATGCCCTGGCCGCCCTGGAGCAGCGCGTGCACCTCGTCGGGGGACGTGCACTCGTAGACCGTCGCGCCGTCGCTCATCAACGTCAGCCGCTCCAGATCGCGGAACTCGCACGCCCGCAGATGCTGAACGGCCGTACGGATGTTCTGCAACGAGACGCCGGTGTCCAGAAAGCGCTTGACGATCTTCAGGACCACGACATCGCGGAAGCTGTAGAGACGCTGCGTCCCCGACCCGTGGGCGGGCCGCACACTCGGCTCGACCAGACCGGTGCGCGCCCAGTAGTCCAACTGCCGGTAAGTGATGCCGGCCGCGGCGCACGCCGTGGGGCCGCGGTAGCCGATCTCCTCGGACGCCATGGATGTCGCCCCTCCGCCGCCTGCTACAGCCGTCGGCCGCGAGACGTGATCGACCGCGTTGCCCTGATGGGGATCCCCCCAGCTCGAGCGTTGCCGAGAGCCTGGGGGAGGGTACGGGCCGCTCTCCCCCAAACCGCGTCCGGGGGCACCCCCAGCCGTACCGTCGCCGCTGCTTCTCACGCCGACCTCCGTCCTTGACCTGCCTTCTTGACGGTAGGCAGTCCCCAGGGGCGCGTCAACGATCGCCACACTCGGCACGCCGAGTGATAATCACCCTAGGAGTGGTTTCCCGTACCCCACCGCGGGGAAAGGCTAGCCGAATGCGCTCCGCCGGAGCCGCACGACGCTCTCACACGCCGCTGGCAATTGCCATCATTTGTGGCACCCCGGGCCAAAAGACAGACCCCACGGACCACTGGGTCCGTGGGGTAGCCGGAGCCTCGACAGCCTTGGCTTGAGGCTCACTGACTGTTGGTGCCGAAGTCCTCGGGAGAGATCTGGTCGAGGAACTCGCGGAACTTCTCCACTTCGTCCTCCTGCTCGTCGGGGATCGCGATCCCGGCGTCGTCGAGCACACCGTCGCTGCCGTAGATCGGCGTCCCGGTACGCAGCGCAAGCGCTATGGCGTCGGACGGACGGGCACTCACCTCGACTCCACTGGCGAACACCAACTCCGCGTAGAACACACCTTCACGCAGATCGGTGATCCGCACCTCGGTGAGTTCCTGGCCGACGGCCTCCAGCACGTCCTTGAACAGGTCGTGGGTCAGCGGTCGCGCGGGGGCCATGCCCTGCTGGGCGAAGGCGATCGCTGTCGCCTCACCCGGTCCGATCCAGATGGGAAGGTAGCGGTCGCCTCCCACTTCACGCAGGAGCACGATCGGTTGGTTGGAGGGCATTTCGACCCGGACACCTACGACATCGAGCTCGTTCACACAGCAACCCTAGGCCGTGCCCGGGATGTTTGGGTAGTCGGGCACGGAACGGGTGGCCGATCCACCCCCCGGCGACCCCCCGGCTCAGGGCTGCCGCACACCCAGCGCGATGCGCACCAGGGCCGCGTGCAGCTTGACCGTGAGTCCGGCCAGTTCCTTGCTGCGGGCCTCCGCCAGGGCCCTGGTCTGCGGATTGCGGTGCCGCTTGAGCGGGGCCACCACCTGGTCGACCAGACCGGCCTCGCGTTCGGCGGCGGCCTTCATCACCCGCAGATGCCGTGGCTCGATCCCGAACCGCCCCAGCTCGGCGACGAGCGTGGCGACAGTGACCGTCTCCGCGTCGTACGCCCCGTCGGGCAGCGGCACGACCAGACCGTACGACTGCCACTCCTCGAGTTCCTCGTCGCCGATCTCCGCGGCGGCCAGCAGCTCGGAACGGCCGATCCGGACGGCGGTGGGGCCCTCGGCCTCCAGAACGGGCTCGCCGTCCCGCTGGCGGCCCACCGTGGGCAGCGGGACGGCCTCCCCGCGCTCCATGGCGTCCAGGTACTCCCTGATCACCTTCAGCGGCAGATAGTGGTCCCGCTGCATCCTCAGCACCTGGCTGAGGCGTTCCACGTCCTCGGGACTGAACTTGCGATACCCGGAGGGGGTCCGCTGCGGCTCGATGAGCCCTTCCGACTCCAGGAAACGGATCTTGGAGATGGTGACTTCGGGAAACTCGTCACGCAGTGCGGTCAGCACTGCGCCGATGCTCATCAGCCCGTTGTCCGCGGCGGCGATGCCGTGCCCGGCACCGCCGCTCGGTGTTTGAAGCATGGACCTTTCGGTCCTTCCGTGGGGAAGCCCCCCGGACTCGGTCCGGAGGAGGGTCAGTAGCCCCGCTGGCTCGCGTAGAACACCAGCCGGTACTTGCCGATCTGCACCTCGTCACCGTTCGACAGCGCGACCTCGTCGATCCGCTCACGGTTGACGTACGTGCCGTTGAGGCTGCCCACATCGGCGACCGTGAACATTCCGTCCTGGCCCCGCCGGAACTCCACGTGCCGGCGCGACACCGTCACGTCGTCCAGGAAGATGTCGCTCTGCGGATGACGCCCGGCAGTCGTCAGCTCCCCGTCCAGCAGGAAGCGGCTGCCCGAGTTCGGGCCACGGCGCACCACCAGAAGCGCCGACCCGAGCGGCAGGGCATCCACAGCCGCCTGCGCCTCGGGCGAGAGCATCGGCATCTGCGTCTGACCGGTGACCTCGGCGTCATACGCCTCGATCCCGGAGATGGAGATCGTGGACGTCGTCTCCGACGGACGCTCGGCGGAGACCCCTGCCCTCAGCGGCGCGCCGCAGTTGGAGCAGAAGCGGCTGTTCTCCGCATTACGGTTACCGCACCTCGTACACACCAGGGCCGACATCGACGGATCCTCCTGCCGCGGCTGCCCCGCCGGGGCATTGGACGCATAGGGACCGGAGGAAAACTCTCCACCCGTACCTGAGGTTGACGGTTCCCCGAAACCTATGCGCCCGGACTGGGCAGGGTCAACAGACGGCGCGCCCTGACCTCCGGGAACGTCACCGCCCGGACCTCCGACCTGGTCCCGGAACAGCGGACGCTGGCCGTCCGCGTCAGGCTGTGCGCGATGCCGGGCAGTGGCATTGTCGCTGCCCTCTCGCGCGCTCTTGCCGAACAACTTCGAAAACAACTTCACGGGCGATTCCCCTTGACCGAAACAGACCCGCCCGTGGGGCAGGACGAACCCTGACTGCACCTACCGGTCGACCCGGACATCCTCACAACGTCCGCCGCCACCTGACAGTTTCCACCACGCACCACCCATTCGGTGCGCCGACCCCCCGCAACCTCATGCCCTCCCCGGACAGCCCTCATGCACCCCCGGCTCACTCGGAGGACGACCGAGCGTAGTCAGGCTGCTTCGCAGCTCGCAAGGCGTCCACGACGATCTTGGTCGCCCGCTCCACGGTAACGGTGGCCTGCTCCTTCTCCAGGGTCTGCACCACGCCCCCGGGGATGTTGAGCGCCGGCTCGAGGTCCTCGGGCTTGCCGATGACCTTGAAACGATAGGGAGAGTCGATCTTGTTCCCGTCGACGCTCACTCCCCCACCGTCCTCGTCCGCCAGAAAGGTCCCCGCGACCACCCGTACACCGTTCACCTGGATCGCCTCGGCACCGGCCGCACGCAACTCCTGAATCGCGTCGAGCAGCATGTCGGCTTCGACCGTTCCCTTCGTGTCCACGACGGTCAGCGTGATCCCGGGCCCCTGCGCGGCCACCGTGCCCGCCAGGATGCCCAGTTGCCGCTCCTTCTCGACCGTCTGCTTCCGGGCCTCCTCAGCTTGGTCCGAGCTGTTCTCCAACTCGGCCCGCTGATCTTCGAGACCCTGCTTCTCGTCCTCAAGACGCTGCGTACGGTCATCCAGTTCATCGAGGATGCGCACGAGATCTTCCTGACGCGCACCCCGTAGCGCACCGTCGTTGTCACTGGTGGACGCGACCTGCACCGCGAGCCCGAATCCGAGCCCGAACAGCAGCAGCGCGACGATGAGTTGGGCCCGGGTCACTCGCGGCGGCCACAGCCCGTTGACCAGCCGCTGACGGCCGGTCACGGACGGCTCGGGCGCTTCCTCGGTCACCGCCTCCGCTGCCTCGGCGTCAGAGGCTTCCGCGGGCGTGACGGCGACCTCCTCGGGAAGTTCCTCACGCAACCGCTTCTCGCCCGCGTCGTTCTTGTCGTTGTCACTCATCGGCGTCAGGCCCGGAACACGTGCCGGCGGATCGCCGCGGCATTCGAGAAGATACGGATACCGAGGACCACGACGACACCGGTCGACAACTGCGCGCCGACACCCAGCTTGTCGCCCAGGAAGACGATCAGCGCGGCCACGACGACATTCGACAGGAACGACACGACGAAGACCTTGTCGACGAAGATCCCGTCGAGCATGGCCCGCAGACCACCGAACACGGCGTCCAGCGCCGCGACGACGGCGATCGGAAGGTAAGGCTCGACGACAGCCGGCACCTCGGGCCGGACCAACAATCCAGCCACGACTCCCACGACGAGGCCCAGTACCGCGATCACGATGTGCCCTTCTCTGTGCTCGGCTGTGCTGTACGTACGATCACACTCGGTGCGGCGGGCAGCCGGAGGTCGCTCTCCACGGAGATGCTGGTCCGGATATCGAAGTTCTCCTGCAGCGCGTGCAGATACAGTCCGTCGGCGCTGTCCTGGAACCTGCTGCTCAGCCGCTTGCCGTCCCCCACCGCGAGCACCGTGTACGGCGGCACCAGCGGCTTGTTGTCGACCAGTATCGCGTCTCCCGCGGCCCGGATCGCCGACAGGGCCGTCAGCCGCTGCCCGTTGATGGCGATGGCCTCGGCGCCCGACTGCCACAGACCGTTGACGACCCGCTGCATGTCCCGGTCACGCACCCGCCCGGTGTCGGAGAACCCGGAGGTCTCCCGCGCGTCCCCGCCGGCCCCCGTGCTGGCTTCCTTCGCATCGTCCACGACGAGCTTGACACCGGGGCCGTGCACCTCGGTCGCGCCCGACAGGATGCCCACCAGGTCGGCCCGGCCGCTGACGCCGTCCGACTTCAGCGCCGCACGCTGACGGGCGCTCACATCGTCGCGCAGCTGGTCGACCTTCTCCTCCAGCTTGTCGGCCGCATCGGTCTCGCGGTCGATACGGTCGATCAGTTCCTCGCGCTCCTTGGCGACCACGGGTGCCGCCACCCGCGCCTGGGCCGCCCCCACGGTCACGACGAGAGCGGCGAGCACCAGACCGGCGGCAAGGCCCAGCTTCGACCTCAGCGGCCTGGGCAGACCGCCGTCGCCCGTGGCCTTCCTCCGGGCGGCAGCCTCGGCATACCCCTCGTCGAGGCTGTGGTCCATGACGTTGGTGAGCAGCGACATGGACGCGTCCGGGCGGGCACGGCTCGTGGGGATGCTCCGAACGGGGGGCTGCTGCGGCATGCCGCACATCGTCCCACGTCGCGACCACTGCCTCCGAACGGCCCCACCCGCGTGCCGGACAGGCCCCATTGGGGACCCTCGTCCGGCACGCGCGCGTGTATCGCGATTCAGCGACCGGCGCCGTCCACGACCGCGGACCACTCGTCGAGCAGCGCCTGGGCGGAGGCGTCGTCGGGCCCCTCTGCCCACAGATGCGTGACAGCCTCGGCGGGATCGGGCAGAACCATCACCCACCGTCCGTCGGTCTCCACCACTCGCACCCCGTCCGTGGTGTCGACGAACCGCTCTCCGGCCTCCTCCACGACCCGCCGCATGACAAGACCCTTGACGGCCCAAGGAGTCGCCAGATCCCGCTTCAGGACGTGCGCCCGCGGAATCCTCGCGTCGATCTGGCTGAGGGTGAGCTGCGTCCGCGCGACCAGCCCGATGAGCCGTACGAAGGCCGCCGAGCCGTCGAACACGCTGCTGAACTCCGGCACGATGAACCCACCGCGGCCGTCCCCACCGAAGATGGTCGTCTCGTCCCGCCCGACCCGGGTCAGATCGTCCGGCGACGTGGTCGTCCACTCCACCTGGGTCCCGTGATAAGCCGCGACCTGCTCGGCGATCCGGGTCGTTGTCACCGGCAGCGCCACGCGCCCACTTCGCCGTTCCGCGGCCACCAGATCGAGCATGACGAGAAGCGCCCGATCGTCCTCGATGATCCGCCCCTTCTCGTCGACGAGCGACAGCCGCTCGCCCACCGGGTCGAAACGCACCCCGAAGGCGGCGCCTGCCGACGCCACGATCTCGCCGAGCCGCACCATCCCGGATCGCCGGGTCTCCGCGGACTCCGTCGGCCTGGATTCGTCGAGCCCCGGATTGATGGTCAGCGAATCCACGCCGAGCTTTCCGAGCAGGCTCGGCAGGACAAGACCCGCACTGCCGTTGGACGCGTCCACGACGACCTTGAGCCCGGACTCCGCGATCCCGGTCGTGTCGACGTTCCGCAGCAACGACCCGGTATAGGAGTCGAACACGCTCGCCGGGAAATGCAGATCCCCGATCTCTCCGGGGAACGCCCGCCGGTACTCCTGCCGCGCGAACACCCGGTCCAGCTTCCGCTGACTCCCCTGCGAAAGATCGGCCCCTTGCCCGTCGAAGAACATGATGTCGACGGAATCCGGCACCCCGGGCGTCGTCCGGATCATGATCCCCCCGGCACTCCCCCGCGCGGTCTGCTGCCGCGCCACGGGCAGCGGTACGTTCTCCAGGTCCCGTACGTCGATGGCGCTGGTCTGCAACGCAGAGATGACCGCCCGCTTCAGCGCCCGGGCGCCTCGGGAGTGGTCGCGGGCGGTGGTGACCGTGGACCCCTTCTTCAGGGTGGTCGCATAGGCGCCGGCCAACCGCACGGCCAGCTCGGGTGTGATCTCGACGTTCAGAATCCCGGAGACTCCACGGGCGCCGAAGAGATGTGCCTGTCCTCTGGATTCCCAGATCACCGACGTGTTGACGAAGGCACCGGCCTCGATCGTCTTGAAGGGGTAAACGCGGACGTTCCCCTGAATGATCGATTCCTCACCGACGAGACACTCGTCGCCGATGACCGCCCCGTCCTCGATCCTCGCCGCGCGCATGATGTCGGTGTTCTTCCCGACCACACAGCCGCGCAGATTGCTGTGCTGGCCGATGTACACGTTGTCGTGCACCACGGCCTTGTGCAGAAAGGCCCCGCTCTTGACGACGACGTTCGAGCCCACCACTGTGTGCTCGCGGATTTCCGCGCCTGCCTCGACCTTGGCGTAGTCCCCGATGTAGAGGGGCCCACGGAGCACGGCATCGGGGTGCACCTCGGCACCCTCCGCGACCCACACACCCGGCGAGATTTCAAAGCCGTCGAGCGCGACATCGACCTTGCCCTCAAGGACGTCGGCCTGGGCCTTCACGTAGCTCTCGTGCGTACCGACGTCTTCCCAGTAGCCCTCGGCGATATAGCCGTAGACCAGCCGTCCCTCTTTCATCAGCTGCGGGAAGACGTCGCCCGACCAGTCGACGGAAACATCGGCCTCGACATAGTCGAAGACCTCGGGCTCCATGACGTAGATACCGGTGTTGACGGTGTCGGAGAACACCTGTCCCCAGGTCGGCTTCTCGAGGAAGCGCTCGACCTTGCCCTCCTCGTCGACGATGGTGATTCCGAATTCCAGTGGGTTCGGCACCCTCGTCAGGCAGACAGTCACGAGCGCACCCTTTTCCTTGTGGAAATTGATGAGCTCGGTGAGGTCGAAGTCGGTCAGCGCATCACCGGAGATGACGAGAAACGTGTCGTCCTTCAGCGCGTCTTCGGCGTTCTTGACGCTTCCGGCGGTACCGAGTGGCTTCTCCTCATTGGCATACGTGAGCTCCATACCGAGCTCTTCGCCGTCGCCGAAGTAGTTCTTGACGAGCGATGCCAGGAACTGCACGGTAACGACTGTCTCGTTGAGCCCATGCCTTTTGAGCAGCCGTAGCACATGCTCCATGATCGGCCGATTGGCCACTGGCAGGAGCGGCTTGGGCATGCTTGAGGTCATTGGGCGAAGGCGCGTGCCTTCGCCTCCGGCCATCACGACGGCCTTCATGTCGGAAGCGTCCTCCTTGAAGAGACGGTCTAGCCGACTTCACCCGTCCAGATTGTCCCGCACTTTTCCGAAGCGGGCCATCGAGCCACTGCTGTCGCCCAATCGGCGAGTTCAATCGGCCATGGCGTCCGCTCGGACCAGCCGGCGGACTTGCACCATGTAGAGGACTCCTGCCCACCAGTACAGGGTTGTACCCCACCCGGCGAACGCCCATCCGAAAATAGCAGCGAGTGACGAGATCCATCCGCTTCCGTCACTGAGTAGAAGTAGCGGGAACGCGTACATCAGGTTGAACGTAGCGGCCTTCCCCAGGAAGTTCACCTGCGGCGGCGGATACCCATGACGCCTGAGGATGCCCACCATCACCAGCAGAACCAGCTCTCGCGCCAACAGTGCAGCGGTCAACCAGATTGGCAGAATCTCGCGCCATGTGAGACCGACCAATGTCGAGAGAATGTAGAGCCGGTCGGCTGCAGGATCAAGTAGTCGTCCAAGACTGCTGATCTGGTTCCAACGCCTCGCGAGCTTGCCGTCCAGATAGTCACTGATCCCGCTCAGCATCAGCACCAGGAGGGCCCAGCCGTCACTCTTCGGGCCGCCGAACTCGGGCCGAAGGATCAGCCAGAGAAAAACGGGTACGCCGACAAGGCGCGCCATGCTGAGGATGTTCGGGATGGTGAGGACCCGGTCTGTCTGGACGCGGGTCTCCTGGACCTCCACCCGGGGGCCTCCTGTGGGAATGAGCCAACGATGCCCCCTGACCCTACCTCAACGCAAAAAAGCTCCGGCCCTCGGGCAGTATGCCCAAGAGCCGGAGCTATAAAAGGAGTTCGGCGGTGTCCTACTCTCCCACAGGGTCCCCCCTGCAGTACCATCGGCGCTGTGAGGCTTAGCTTCCGGGTTCGGAATGTAACCGGGCGTTT